>JAITMN010000365.1 GCA_031277355.1 Nevskiaceae bacterium
AATCTCCCCGCCGTGGTGGATGCGCTGTCGGAGGCGAATGGATTTGCGACAGCCAGCGACATGATCGCCACAGGCGGGGCAACGCTGACCAATCATGTTGGTACGGGTTCTGTCGCCGCCGCGCTGGCGGCGCAAGACTATTCCCATGTCGTGTTGCAAGAGCGCGGAGGAGACTTCGTTTGTGGATGGGGTCCCATGGAGGCATGCGAAAATGCGCGCACATCTCTTGCCACCTTGGTGCGTCTGGCGCAGGAACACGAGGCTGTGCCGATACTGCTTGGAACCTATCAAGGATCGCCCGAATCATCCAAAGCCATCGAAGTAGCCGAATCCCAGGCTGCATCGGAGGCTGGGCTCGACTATGTGCCTGTATCCGAGCGGTTTCGGCAGCTTCGCGAACTGCACCCCGAGATGACATGGTTCGCGCCAGACGACATGCACCCCGGATCAGACCTCACGCTGCTGGAAGCCATTCTTCTGTTCGAGCGTATTCATGGTGTGCGGCCCGGCAGTTCGGCGTTAGTGGTGTCAGCGCCGATCTATGAATCCATGTCGTATGTGCCGCCCGAAGTTCGTGCCGCTGGCGCGCCGATTGAGCAGTTGGACGTTCCGTCCAGCGCGCAGTATGAGTCGGCGCGTATAGTCGCTGTGCTGGAGAGCTTGAAGTGATTTGCGGCGGTGTTGGTCGGCCAACAAAACGGCAGGCTATTTGCCTATGAGCAGGGCCATGACGGAAATAGAACTCTTGCGGCAAATCGCTTTGGGCGAAGATAGCCGCCACCAGTTCAAGCGCGACGCGACCAATGTCGATAGCTTGGCTGCTGAACTGGCTGCGTTCTCCAACAGTGGCGGCGGCACGTTGTTTCTCGGCGTGGCCGATGATGGCTCCGTGGCGGGGTTGAGCGCCACCGATGTGCGGCGTTTGAACCAGTTGCTCAGCAATGCCACCTCGCAGCACATTCGTCCGCCGGTGCATCCGTTGACCGAGAACATCCAGGCGGCCAACGGTATCGTTATGGTGGTGACCGTGCCCGATGGCGTTGCCAAGCCCTATGTCGACACCCAGGGCCGCATCTGGATCAAGCAGGGTGCCGACAAGCGCCACGTCACGGCGCGAGAAGAAATGCAGCGCATGTTTCAACGCTCTGGGTTGGTGCGCGCCGACGTGGTTCCGGTGGCGGGCACCACGGCGCAGGATGTGGATGAAAAGGTATTTCGCGCCTACGTCACACGTCGCTATGGGCCGGAAACTATCAGTGGCGAGGCCACGCTCGATCAAGTGCTGCACAACATTGGCTTGGGCGACGGGCGCGAGCTGAATCTGTCCGGGGTCATGCTGTTCGGTCGCAATCCCTCGCGCTGGTGCCCGGCGTTCATGATCAAAGCCGTGGCGTTTCCTGGCACGGTGATCTGGGACACGCGCTATCTCGACAGCGAAGATATCACCGGCACGCTGACCGAGCAGTTCAAGGGTGCGTTCGCCTTTCTCAAGCGCAACCTGCACCACGTACAGCGGGGGCGCGGCTTCAACACGGTGGGCGAACTGGAGATTCCCGAAGGCGCGCTCGAAGAACTTCTGGTGAACGCGCTGGTTCACCGCGACTACTTCACCAGTGCCTCCATCCGCATCCTGATATTTGCCGACCGCGTGGAGATCATCAGCCCCGGCCACCTGCCCGACAGTTTGAGCGTGGAGCAGATGCGCCAGGGCAAGACCAATCGGCGCAACCCGACGCTGACCGAGCATGCTTTCAAAGTGTTGCCCTATCGGGGTGTGGGCAGCGGTATTCCGCGTGCCTTGGAAGAATGGCCGAGTATCGAACTCATCGACGACGTGCGGGGCAACCAGTTCACCGCGTTGGTGCGGCGGCCAAAACCGGAATGGGAGGGGGGCACCGGAGAACTCACCCCCGAAGTCACAGGGCAAGTCACAGGGCAAGTCACAGGGCAAGTCACAGGGCAAGTCGTGGCGCTGCTCCTGGCCATGGACGAAGGCGACTGGCGCCGCAAGGATTTGATGGGAAAGTTGGGGCTCAAAGGCCGCGACAATTTCGAAAAACTGTATTTGATGCCAGCGCTGGAGCGCGGCCTGATCGAAATGACCATCCCCGGTAAACCCCGCAGCCGCTTGCAAAAGTACCGGCTGACGGAGGCGGGTCAGCGACTGTTGCAGCAATTTGCGCAGCGCGGCCGAAGTTAAGGGTTTAGCTTTGCAGCATATCCGCCGGCAGCGCTAATCTACCGCAAATGAAATTCCTCCATACGATGCTCAGGGTCGGGGACATGCAGCGCTCCGTGGATTTCTACACGCGGATAATCGGCATGCGCGTGCTGCGCACCACCGATATGCCGGCGCAGAAATACACCCTCACCTTTCTCGGGTTCGGCAACGGTAATGCCGATGGTTCGGCCGAGTTGGAGCTGACCTACAACTACGGCGTTTCGTCCTACGACATGGGCGGGGCCTTTGGGCACATTGCCCTGGGCGTGCCCGACGCGGCTGCGGCCTGCGAGCGCATACGCGCGGCGGGCGGCAAGGTGATCCGCGAGGCCGGTCCGGTGCAGGGCGGCACCACCGTCATCGCCTTCATTCAAGACCCGGATGGCTACAAGATCGAATTGATTCAGAAATCTTGAGGGGGGTTGCCGTGATTCATCATGCTCGGTGGCTGGGTGTTGCGCTGTTGCTGCCGGCGTTGATCACCGGTTGCCAGCGCTCAGGCGAATCCGCCGGTTCAGCCAATACATCAGCGGCGGCAAGCCCACTGCTGACCAATCCCGCCGCCGTTACCGACGAGCGTCTGCTCGACACGGCCAATGGCTCAACGCAATGGCTCACCTACGGCGGTGACTACGCCGAGCGGCGTTTCAGCGCGCTGAAGCAGATCGACACGGCCAATGTCGGTCAGCTCGGCCTGCTGTGGTATGCCGACTACGACACCAACCTCGATCAGCACGGCACGCCGCTGTACGTGGATGGCGTGATCTATGTGTCCACCGCGTGGAACAAGCTGTATGCCTTCGATGCGAAGACCGGCGCGCAACTCTGGCAGTACAACGCGCAGGTGCCCGGCCAATGGCTGCGCAATGTGTGCTGCGGCAATGTGAATCGCGGCGTCGCGGCGTACAACGGCAAAATCTACATGGGCACGCTCGATGCGCGCCTCGTGGCCATCGATGCCAAGACCGGCAAGGAAGCCTGGGCGATCAGCACCATTCAGGGCGATCGCGAAGACCCGCTGAATCGCTTTTCGATCACGATGGCTCCGCGCATCGCGGACGGCAAGGTGTTCATCGGCGCTTCGGGCGCAGAGTTCGGCGTGCGCGGCTGGATGGCCGCGTTTGATGCCGAAACCGGCGCGCAGGTGTGGCGCACGTTCAACGTGCCGGGCGATCCGTCGAAGGGCTTTGAGAATGAGATGATGGCCAAGGCCGCTGCGACGTGGAGCGGTGAGTGGTGGAAGCTGGGCGGTGGCGGTTCGGTGTGGGAGGGCGCGATTTACGATCCGCTCACCCACTCCATCATCTACGGCACCGGCAATGGCACGCCGTGGAATCAGTTGGCGCGCGACCCCAAGGGCGGCGACAACCTCTACATCGCCTCGATCATCTCGCTCGACGCCGATACCGGCGAATACAAATGGCACTACCAGGCCACGCCCGCCGATAACTGGGATTACGACGCCACCAGTCCGATGACGCTGCTCGACCTGAACATCGGCGGGCAGCAGCGCCATGTGATCGTGCAGCCGAACAAGAACGGCTTTTTGTATGTGCTCGACGCCAGGACCGGCCAGTTGATCAGCGCCGATCCCTTCACCGAAGTGAACTGGGCCACCGGCATCGACGCCAAGACCGGTCGTCCGAACGTGGTGAGCGCCGCGCGCTACGAAAAAACGCCGTGGAATCTCGCGCCCGGCGTGCAGGGCGGTCATAGCTGGCATCCCAATGCGTGGAGCCCCGACACCAACCTGCTGTACATCCCCACCTGGGAATCGTTCTTCCCGATGATTCGCGACTCGGACTACAAACCTTCGGCGGGCGGATTCAATCTGGGCATCGCGTTCAGCAATCCGAACATGGCCGCAACGAACTTGCAGCCCACGAGCCGCACCGGTATCACCGGCATCCTGAAGGCGTGGGACCCGGTGACGCGCAAGGTGGTGTGGCAGACCGAGCCGTTTGCCGACAATCGTCCCAGCGGCGGCGTGATGGCCACCGCCGGCGGTCTGGTGTTCGGCGGCAATGGCGCAGGTCAGCAGCTGCGCGCCTACGACGCGAAGACCGGCGCGCAGTTGTGGAGCTTCCCCACGCAGACGGCGATCTACGCCCCGCCAATCACCTACGAACTGGACGGCCAGCAGTATGGGGCCGCCAGCGTCGGCGGCGGGGCGCAGGGCGGCTACGTCGCGCCCGGCTATGCGCGCATGCTGGTCTTCGCCATCGGCGGCACGGCCAAGCTGCCGCCGAACCAGCCCTACACGCCGCCGCCGCTGAATCCGCCGCCATCCACTGCATCGGCCGATGTGAGTGCGCGCGGCGGTGAGGTGTACAACCAATACTGCTCGGTCTGTCATGGCGCCGATGGCGTGCAGCAGCGCGGCACGTTCCCGAACCTGATGGTGTCGGCGTTGCTGCACACCCAGCAGGGTTTCGATCAGGTGGTGCGCGACGGTGGCCGTCAGCAGAAAGGCATGGGCGCTTTTGCCGCCGACGTCAGCGCCGCAGATTCGGCAGCGGTTCGGGACTACCTGATCTCGCGCGCCAATTTCCTGAAGGCCAATCCGCCGGGTCCGCCGCCCACGCCTGCCGACGACAGCAATCAGCATCAGGCGAACTAACCTCTCACCAACATTGCTGACGTGGCAGGAATCGCGTGTTAGACTCGCCGCCCTTTTTCACACAACAACCACCCAACAGAGGTTCGCAGGAATCATGAGCAACCTGGAAAGCGTGCTGAAGGCCGCTGGCAACACCGTCGATCATCTGCGCGGTTCGCAGATTGGCGCCTATGTATATCCCGTCGTCGCGCCCGAGTTCTCCAACTGGCGCACCGAGCAGGCCGCGTGGCGTAACGCTGCCGTGCTGTTCGATCAGACGCACCACATGGTCGATCTGTTCATCGACGGTCCCGACGCGCTGAAGTTCATCGAGAGCCTGGCGATCAACAGCATGAAGGGCTTCGTGCCGAACAAGGCCAAGCAGTTCGTGGCCTGCTCCTACAGCGGTCATGTGATCGGCGACAACATCCTGTTCTATCTGGCCGAAAACAGCTTCGTGATGGTCGGCCGCGCGCCCTCGTGCAACTGGGTGCACTTCCAGGCGCAGACCGGCGGCTTCAATGTGAAGACCACCTACGATGATCGTTCGCCCTCGCGCCCCAACGGTCATGCGGTAACGCGCCGTTACTATCGCTTCCAGATTCAAGGCCCCAAGGCCAAGTTCGTCATCGACAAGTTGAACGGCGCGCCGCTGCCGGAACTGAAGTTCTTCAACATGGCCGAGATGAACATCAAGGGCCGCAAGGTTCGCACGCTGCGTCACGGCATGGCCGGTGAGCCGGGCGTTGAGATTTGGGGTCCGTACAACGAGCGCGAAGAAATCCGCGACGCGATTCTCGAAGCGGGCAAGGAATTTGGTCTGCTGCCGGTAGGTTCGCGCGCCTATGCGACGAACACGCTGGAGTCGGGTTGGGTGCCCTCGCCGCTGCCGGCCGTGTACACCGACGAGCGGATGCGCAAGTACCGCGAGTGGCTGCCGGCCAACTCCTACGAAGCGGCGGGCGCCATCGGCGGTTCGTTCGTTTCGCAGAACATCGAAGACTACTACCTCACGCCGTATGAAATCGGCTACGGCCCGTTCGTGCGCTTTGATCACGACTTCATCGGCCGCGAGGCGCTGGAGAAGATGAACGGCGGCAAGGGTGGCCGTCGCAAGGTCACGCTGGCCTGGAACAGCGACGATGTGGCCCGGGTCATTGCCTCGATGTTGCAGAAGGGCGATCACTTCAAGTACATCGACTGGCCGCTGTCGAACTACGCCAACAGCAACTACGACCTGCTGACGGCCGGCGGCAAGGCCGTGGGTCTGTCGCTGTTCTCCGGCTACAGCTACAACGAGCGCTCGTTCCTGTCGCTGGCGACCGTCGATGAAGACGTGGAGATCGGCAACGAAGTGGTGCTGCATTGGGGCGAAGTGCCGAACTCGGCGAAGACCACGGTTGAGCCGCACAAGGCCACCGAGATTCGCGCCATCGTGTCGCCGGTGCCCTACGCGGTGACCGCGCGCACGGCCTACGCCGATGGCTGGCGCACGGGCAAGAAGTAATCCACTCTTCATAAAGAGCGGACACTTCTGATGTCTGAGAACAAGGGGCAGGCGGAGACGCCTGCCCTTTTTCATTTGATCGGCGGGCAGGCCACTGTGGATGCGATGGTCGATCGGTTTTATGACCGCATGGATGCGTTGCCGGAAGCGCGCGGCATACGCGCGTTGCACGCGGCGGATTTGGGCGCGATACGCGAGGTGCTGAAGAAATACTTTGCGGAGTGGCTGGGTGGCCCGAAGCGTTACAGCAGTGAGCGCGGTCACCCGATGCTGCGGGCGCGGCACTTGCCGTTTCCGATAGGCATTGCCGAGCGCGATGCGTGGCTGCTGTGCATGAACGGCGCGCTCGATGAAACGATTGCCGATGCACAGGTGCGCGAGCACATTCGCGCAGCGATCACGCCGCTGGCGGATTGGATGAGGAACAAGAAGGGGGAGGCGCCGCCGGGGCAGGGGTGAGCTTTGCGCTTATCTGCCGGGCAGCACCGATTTCACAATCGACGCATCCAGCGCTTCATAGTCACTGTAACCAATCGTGCGATACAGCTCTTCGCGCGTTTGCATTTGCGCAAGCAGCGATTCGGCGCTGCCTTTTGCGCGCAGCGTTTCATAAAGCTGCTGCTGAGCCTTCGCCGCCACGCGCAGACTGCTCACCGGCCAGATCATCATGGCGTAACCCATGTCTTGAAACTGCGCGGCGGTGAAGAACGGCGTGCGGCCGAATTCGGTCATGTTCGCCAGCAGCGGCGCGCACACACGCTGCGCGAACTCGCGGAACATGGCTTCACTGGTCAGCGCTTCGGGAAAGATGGCGTCCGCGCCGGCGGCAAGATAACGCTGCGCGCGGGCTACCGCGCCGTCCAGACCTTCGCTGGCCGCCGCATCGGTGCGCGCGATGATGTAGAGATGACGCCGCGCGGTTGCGGCGGCGGCGATCTTTGCCGCCATGTCGTCCACCGGAATCAGCCGCTTGTCGTTCAGGTGCCCGCACTTCTTCGGCAACACCTGATCTTCGATATGCACCGCCGCTGCGCCGGCATCCTCGAAGCTGCGCACCATATGCATCACGTTCAGCGCTTCGCCGTAGCCGGTGTCGCCATCCAC
>JAITMN010000081.1 GCA_031277355.1 Nevskiaceae bacterium
CACGAACAGCGCCAGCGAGGCGTGAATCCACAGCACGGACCAGGGATAGCCCAGGTGCCGCATCAGCACGATGCCCGTCACCGGCTGCACCACCACCGCCACGGCGGTGAACAGAAAATCCGCGCGCACGACGCTGGCCGCCGTTGCGGCGATCACCCGCACGTCGCCACTGCGATGCGCGCTCCACAGGAAGAAGGCGATGCCCGCGCCGGTGCCGAGCAGCACGGTGGAGCTGATCACATGCAGCCACTTGAGCAGCAGCCAACCATTCACGGCGCAGGCTCTTCGATGATGCGCGTGCGAATCTGCAAGCGCGCGAACTCGGGATCGAACTGCGCCAATTGCAGCAGCCCCATGCAAGGCATCGCGCCGGAGACCGGCAAACCCGATGCGCCGGCATTGATCCACTGTCTTGCCAGCAAGATCGCGGCAAGACAAGGAATCTCGGGGCCATTGAGCGCCGGCGCCGTCAGTTGCCAGGTGTGGCGCAACCGCGCGCCTTCAGCGTTGCGGCCCACCACACTGACGCGCATGCCGCCCCAATCCCCGGCAAAGGTGTCGAAGGCTTTGGCGCAGCGCTCCAATCGCACCGCCCAGCGCTCCATCGGTATCGGCACGCCGATGCGGCGCAGCCCGGCCAGCAGCCACAGCGCGTGATGCTGCACGCCGATTTCCAGCGCCGCCGCGAAACGCATGCGGCGCAGGCCCGGTTCATGCGCAGGCCACAACGCCAGATCGGGCACGTCGCACAGCGCCGCCCAGCGGCGGCCGAAGTCGAAATCAATGCGCCGCAGGCCCATCCATCCCCAGCGACGCATCCAGCGGCCCTCTTCCCACACCGGCACCGGCCTGCCCAGATAGCTGAACACCGCCGCCAGCGTTGCATCGCCGCGCGGGGCGCGCTGGCCGGGCGCGATGGCGATGTCAATGTCTTCCAGCGATTGCAGACCTTGCTTGAGCTGCGCAACGACGGCTGACGACAACGCCGGCAGCGTGCTCGCGCCGGTCACCGCCCATCGGCCAGCCGCGCGCGCCGCCGCATCATTGGCGGCGGCGAAACCGGCGACGAAATCGCGCCCGTCGGCCAGATCAAGATAATGCGCGCCGGCGGCCAGACTGGCCCGCACGACGCGGTAATCCTGCCCCTGGAACGGCCCGATGCAGTGGATGACAAGATCAGGGCGCAACGCCCGCAGCCGCTGCTCGAAATTCTCCGCGCCCAAATCCAAAGCGACACAGGCCACCCCCGACGCGCCGATGATCGGTCGCGGACGCCGCGCGCTGGCAAATAATTCGATGCCGGGGAGCCCTTGCAGCGCGCGAACGATGCGCGCGCCGAAGTTGCCGGTGCCTCCCAGCACAACGACTCGTGAAATCGTAGAACCGTCCTTGAGATGAATGGCCGAACGGCGGGCAGATTAGGGCGTGTTGACGCTCAATTCCAGTGCCGGCACTGGAATCAGACCCTAGCGCTGGCCCGCCTGCGGATCAACCACCAGCACGATCTTGCCCACCGTATCGCTGGTGCGATTCAACTGCTGCGCGGCGGCGGCCTGCGCCAAGGGGAAGGTCTTCGACACCAGCACCTGATACTGGCCCGCATCGGCCAGCTTCGAAAGGCCGGCCAGCGCCTGAGC
This sequence comes from Nevskiaceae bacterium, assembly GCA_031277355.1. Classification (GTDB taxonomy): domain Bacteria; phylum Pseudomonadota; class Gammaproteobacteria; order Steroidobacterales; family Steroidobacteraceae; genus ZC4RG30. The sequence goes on from JAITMN010000081.1 coordinate 1,638, forward strand.
ATTGCTGATGCTGCTGTAGCCCGCGCCGCTGCCTCCGCCGATGAACATGCAGGTGACGCCGGCGCTGCGGCAGCGCGAATCCTCGGGCGCACCGCCCGCGATCGACGCAAGCGTGCCGCCGCGCCGCAGATACCCCAACGCCGCCGCCGCCTGACCTTCCACCATGTTGAGCACCGCATCCATGCCGCTGACCCTGGCCGCGACGTCATCCTTGTCGTAGGCGACGAACTCCGCCACGCCCAATCCCGTGAGGTACTCGCGCTGCGAGGAATGACCCACGCCAACCACCTGCGCGCCCAGCGATTTGGCCACCTGCACCGCCGTCGACCCGGCCCCGCCCGCCGCGCCGATCACCGCCACGCGCTGACCGGGCTTGATCTTCACCTCGGTCGCCGCACGGAAGCCCGCCACACCGGCCACCGGCATGCCGCTGGCCTGTTCGTAGGTGAACGCCTTGGGCTTTGGCGTGACGTCTTCGACCTGCGCCAACGCATACTGCGCGTAACCGCCCGCCACGCGCGCCACCACCGGCTCGCCCACCTTGAACGTGGTGACATCCGGCCCCAGCGCTTCGACAACGCCCGCCGCATCGAAGCCCGGCACCGGCGGCTGGCGCTTCCAATCCACCGGGTTCACGCCCGCCGCGTATACCTTCACCAGCACTTGCCCCGCGCCGGCCTTGGGCGTCTGCACGGTTTGCAGCGACAACCCCGCACTGTTCTGCACGATGGCCTGCATCTGCGCAGGCGGCGCAGCGGCGTGAACACTGGCCGCCGCGCAAATGGCGGCGGCCAGCACTGCAAGACAACGCTTCATGCCGGCGCTGGCAGTGCTCATCGAGCTACTTGGCGGCAACAGGCGGCAGCGTCGCCGGGTCCCAATGCTCATCGGCCTTGCCATCGACGAAGCGCCACATATCAAACCAGGTGGTCGAGTAGGTCTTCGACGGATCATCCGGGCGCGGATACTCGCGCGGGAACACGACGATGACATAGTCGCCATCGGCCACCACCGCCACCACCTTCGTCTTCATCTTCTCCGGCACCGGCGAAGGCTGACGCTTCATCACCTCGGTGAAGAACTTCACCACGCCGGCCAGACCGGACGCCGCCTGCGGGTTGTGTTGCAGGTAACGGTCGGTGAGCCACTGATTCGCGTTCTGCCACTGGTTGGCTTCGAGCAAATCCTTGACGATGTGATACGCAGCCTGCTTGTTGCGATGCAGTTTCGGGTCCTTGTCGGTGAACAGCGCCTCCGGGTCCGCAACCCCCACAACGGGCTCTTGGGCCTGCACGGCAGTGGCAGACATCGTCGCCAGCAGCACCGTGGCGGCCAGACTCCAGATCAATCGGGTTTTCACGTCAAGACCTCCTTCTTCATGCTGTTTTCAGTGACCGTGGTCCGATCTCCGAGATCGACCGGGCTCCACAGCCTACCATCGCCAATCGCAGTTCCAGATTAAGGATGTCGAGCACGCGCTCCACACCCGCCTGCCCGAAGGCGGCCAGCCCCCAAGCATAGGGCCGACCGATGCCGACCGCGCTCGCGCCCAGCGCCAGCGCCTTGAACACGTCGGTGCCGCGCCGCACGCCGCCATCTATCATCACCGGGATTCGCCCCGCTGCGCCACGCACCACGTCGGGCAGGGATTCAATCGTGCCCCGGCCGCTTTCCAACGCCCGGCCGCCGTGGTTCGAGACGATGATGCCATCGGCGCCGTTCTCCACGGCCAGCGCCGCGTCTTCCTCGGCCTCGATGCCCTTGATCACCACTTTCATCGTGGTCATGTCTTTCAGACGGCGGATGAAATCCCAGTTCAGCGAGGGCGAGGTGAGCCCCAGCCCCTGCGTATCCAGGCCCTCGAACATCGGCTTCGTCGCCATCCCGCCCTGCGGATTGCCACTGGGACCCACCTGATGACAGGCCCCGCAAGGCCGCACATCGGTGCGCCGCAGCCGCGTGGCGGTGACGGTGTTGCGTCCGGCGGGCAGATCGACGGTGACCGCCACGACCGCGCAACCGGCGCGCTGCGCCCGCTGCACCAACTGCCGCGTCGCCTCGATGCGATTGGTGGTGTAGAGCTGGTACCACAGCGGTGCGCCGCGAGCCTCGGCGATGTCTTCGAGTTTGTCGGACATCTGCGTGGACACCGCATGCACCTGATTCTTCGCCTTCGCCGCCCGCGCCACGCCGATGTCGCCATCGGCAGGCCCGATGGCGCGCAGCCCGCCGATGGGGCAGATCATCACCGGCGAGGCCACCTGCATGCCAAACAGCGTGGTGCTCATGTCGATGCGGCTGACATCCACGAAACGTCGCGGCACGAGTTGCCACTTTGAATACGCGGTGCTGTTGGCGCGCAATGTGGTTTCGCCATCCACGCCGCTTTGCAGGTAGCCCCAATGCGCAGGCGGCACGATCTTCTCCGCCGCCGCCTGCATGTCGAACACGTCCAGCGCCTCGGCTGCGGCGCGCAGTTCGGTGGCCGATGCGCCGCCCTCGGCAGCATCGGCAAGACCGGACGCCAATCCCAGCACGGGACTGGCGGCCAGCCATTGAAGCACCTGACGCCGGGTTCGTGGATCAGCGGTCATGGCGATGCTCCTTGTACCGTGGCCCGCTCAGACCGTCCCGACCTTGCGCGGCGCGGTTTCCTTCAGGAACATCGCCACGAAGAAGCCGATGACAAGACCAGTGGCCGCGAAGTACAGCGCGCCCTTCAGGCCGTACTGACCCTTGGCGATGCTGCTGGCGATGATCGGGGCCAGGCCGCCGCCGACGAACTCACCGGCAAAGATCACAAAGCCCGCCATCGAAGCCAGCTTGCCCGGAGGCGCCGCCTCGGCCGCCACCGGACCGGCCAGAATCGCCAGCGCCGCGAAGTTGAACAGCGAGACGAAGAACAGCAGCGTCCACAGCGTACCGAAGCTCTCAGGGCCGGTCTGCGTGAAGAAATACAACGCCACCGCCGCCAGCAGGTACGACAGAATCGTGGCGAGCTTGCGGCCGATGAAGTCGGAGATCGCCGGCATCGCGAACTGGCCGATGCAGCCGCCCAGACCCACCGCCGTGAACACCTTGCCCGCGGTAAGCGCATCGAGTCCCAAACCCGCGCCAACGGGCGCGGTGAGGTAGGCCGTCAACATCGCCGCGATCACGAAGATGCCGCCCATCGCGCAGATCAACGTGATCGGCGCAATCTTCGCATTGCGATGCGCGAACATGTCGAGGAACGAGGCATTGGCTGCCGGTTGAGCCGTGCCCACCGTGGCCGCCGTGTTCAACTTCGAGGGCTCACGCACGACCAGCCACAGCAGCACCGCCATGACCAGGCCGGGACCGCCGACGATCATGAACACCGTGTGCCAGCTATAGTTTTCGAGCAACTGTGTGGCGATGAACGGTCCCAGCGCCATGCCGAACAGCGAGATCATGCACTGGAACGTGCCGTTGTTCAGACCGCGACGCTCGGGCTTGGAGGCTTCCACCGCCACCGCAACGCCCGTCGAGGCCACCGGGCCTTCGGCAATACCCATGATGACGCGGAAGATAACGAGCGCCGTGAGCGATGCGGCCATGCCGCTGAACACCGACATCAGCGAGAACACGATCACCGCCGGCACCAGCACCGCGCGGCGGCCGAGTTTGTCGGCCATGTAGCCCATCACGAAGGCCGAAACACCCCAGGCCATGCCCAGATAACCGGCCAGCGCGCCGCCATCTTCCGGCGTCAGGCCCAGATCGCCGGCCATCGTGGAATTGGGCGAACCCAGAATGACGGGAAGAATGAAGCGGTCGAGACCCACCAGGCCGAACGTGATGCTCAGCAGCAGGATGATCTTCCACTCGTAAGACGTATCGTGACCTTTCACATCGGACATGGGATGTCCCCCTTGGTTGTTTTAGAAGATTGTGTTTTCAGATTCCGGTCGGTGCTTCAAACGTCACATCGCGCGCCTGATCCGACATGCCCTGCTCCCAGGTGCTCCAGCCAGAATTCATGCCGTAGGGCACACGTTGCAGAAACGCGTCGATCTTCGTGATCAGACCCTTTTCGATCTTGAAGATTTCGGCAATCTGCCAGGTCCAGGGCTGCACCGGACCGGCCACCACGTCGCGACCATCCGGGGCTTTGAAACGGCGCGTCTCGCCGCCGGAATGATCGAAGAAGCCGAACATGAAGACGATGCCGCGCTCCTGATCCACCGCAACGTAGCGGCGGTCGCGGATGCGATTGACGAAGTGCAGCAGACCGGATTGAAACTGCTCCAGACAACTCCACTGCGACGAATAACTGCTGGCGGTTTTCGGATCGGGGCGCGTTTGACCGGCAGGCGTCGGCGCGCCGGTATTCTGGTTGCCGTTCTCGTTGCGCAGGCAGTTCGGCGCGAAGGGATAGTCGCCCTTGCCATCGTTCTTCTGCATGCCGGTGAAGTATTTGTTCGCCTGCGTGACCAGATCGGCGCGCGACATGCGCTCGCTCTGCGGCACGGCTTGCAGATACAGCGGATGCGTGGCCATCGCCTCCACGCGCTTGAAGGTGCGCTGGTCTTCGCCCTCGGCGGGGAAGCGGAACACGATCTGCTCGATCTCGGTGATGCGCATGTCTTGCACACGCAGACGCAGCGAAATCAGCGAGCCGTTGAATTTGTCGGCCTGAGCGTGATCTTCATGGATCGAGCCGAAGAACGTCACGACGCCGGCGGGCACATCGGTGACGAACAGCCGGTAGGTTCCCTTGCTCTTCATCGTGTTCCACAGGCCATCGCCGATCAGCAGACGTTGACCATCTTCGGTGAAGCGCACATTGGGTGACAGCGGCACCTGCGACGGCTGGTTGGCCGTTACCGCGTCGAGGTAGCGATCGACGAAACCTTCAAGGCAGGCGCGGTCGCAGGCGTTCTGCGCGGCCAGCGCCGAACCGCTGCCGAGAATGAGCATGGCCCACAGGGACACATGCGCACACAGATTCTTCATCGGCCCCCCAGTGTTGGTTTTTTGTTACCGACAGCCCAACCGTCCCGTCATTCTGCAACAAACCGGGGCGGTGGGGGGAGTGGATTTACTCCGGCTCCGCTCCGGCCTGCTCGGCCACCTTCGCCGGCATGTATGTGTTGTGGCAGGCATCGCAGACGGCGTAAATCTCATCCCCGGCGGCCAGCACCGCGTCGGCGTCATGCGCCCGCGCCGCGTCGGCCGCCGCGCGGGCATGCTTGATCAGATCGCGCGCGGATTGCGTCCAGTCGTCCTGCGCCACATTGCGCGGCGGCTGCAGCAGCATCAGGCCGGACTCGGCCAGCATCACCGCCGTGCCGACGACGCGGTCCCATTCGGCGTCGTCAGCCGGCTCCTGAGAACCCACGCCCCAGATCACATCGGCGGCCGGAATGGTCAGGCCCAGCATCACCTGCTTGCTGGTGGCGTCGGACTGCAGGTCCGAAGGCCCGGCGGTAACGGCTGCGCCGCCTGTCTGCCCGCCGGAAGAGCAGGCTGCCAGCAGCAAAGCCAGCGCGATGCTCGCGCCGCTGGCAGAAAGATTCTTGATCATGTCGGTCTCCTTCTCGATCAAAACGTCGGCGCTGCGCGCGTGGCGGCATTCTTCAGCGCCTGTGCGTCTTCGGCCAGCAGCCTGCGGCCATCCACCGCGCCGTCTATCGCTTCATTGAAGCGCTTCAGGTAACCGGCGCGGTCGCCGTGCAATGCCTTCAACTGCGCCGGTTCCAGCGGACGCATCGTGGCGGTGCGCGCGCACAGGTTACCAGCAACGGCGGGGGCATCCGCAGCCGGTTCGCCGTGGCCGGCGTAGGCCGCCAGCGGCACATCCAGCATCGGCAGTCGCCAGCCGCCCAGCGCATTGCCCTGCTCGTCGAGCAGCGGCTGACCGGCGGCGTCGGTTTCGATGCGCGGGGTTTGAATCATCGGCTGGTTGTCGATCAATAGAGAATCAAGACCGCGCCAGAGCGCATTCAGCACGAGCCCTGCGGGATAGTTGCTCGGCGCTTGGCGGCATACCGGCTCGGGCGCGGAGATCGCGGCGATGGACAGATCAGCCTGCGCGGGCAGACCGGCGGGCCACAGGCCGCGTGGCGCGGCGGCGGGCAGTTCGTAGTAGCCGAAGGTGTCGTCGGGCGCGTCGCTGCTGGCGCGGCGCACGGGCAAGGCGGTGCTGGCGGTGCTGGCGGTGAGATCGCCCTGCGTCATCACGGCGAGGAAGGGCACGTCGCGGGGCATCACGCCGTTGCGCGGATCGCCCTCATCCAGCGCCGCTGCGCAGGGATGCAGCTTCTGCGCGCGTGCGCTGGAAACACTCACATAGGCGTTGAACACCGGCGAGCCGCCGACCAGACGCCAGGGCTGGTTCATCGCGTTGGCGTAGGCGATGACGTAGCCGCCGGCATCGCCGTGCCCGGCCAGCACCACGCGCCGGGGATGCAACTCCGCCAGCGGATTCTCCTTGCTGGCGCTGCGCACCATCGCGCCGGCCTGCGCGATGAGGTCCCAGGCAAGGCCGGCGTCGGCGGTGGCGTCCACCGCACATTCCAGCGACTTGGGCGCGGGCAGCGACAGCTTCGCGTAACGCACCGGATCAAAGCGCTGCAACGCGGCCAGCGCGGAGGGCTGTATCGTCAGCCCCACCCACACATCGCCGCTGCGCATGAAATAAGGCTGCGACAGGCCCCAGACCGGAGCGGTGTCGTATTGATCCGCCGCCGCCAGCAGTTCCAGCACGACGCGCCCGCTGAATCGGCGCTGGTCGGAGGGGCGGCGAATCAGCATCCGCGTAGTCCACGACTCGCCGGGGCCTTGCGTGGCGGCGCGCGCGCGCGCGTCGGGTCCCCAGTCATACAAATTGGAGCGGCCGCTGAGCAACGCTTCTTCTTCAACATAGCCGCCTGCGGCCAAATCCACCGGCGACTGCGCGCGGTTCGCCGCCAGAAAAGGCCGGTTCGTCGCGCTGATCGGCAATCGCGTGGCGCGCGGCGTGGACACCCATTGCGGCGCGGCCTCGCGGGCCGCTGCGGCCACGCCGACAACCGGGCAAAGCAGCAAGGTGGCCAGCAGTGGCAGAATGAAGGTGGAGCGAAGGGGCAACATCCGCCCCAGTTTAAACCGTCCGCGCGGGGCGCAGCGCAGGGAGATGAGGTTGATCGATCCATTGCTGGAAACGTTTGAGGATTTTGTACGCCGTTCGGCGGCGCAGCCGGGGCAGTCCCGCTACGCGCAGGTGGCCGGTATTCGCGTGCATTATCTGGAATGGCCGGGACCGGCGGATGCGCCGACCGTGCTGCTGCTGCATGGTTTTCTGGCGCATGCGCATTGGTGGGATTTCGTTGCGCCGTGGCTGGCCACGCAGTACCGCATCATCGCGCCGGACTTCGGCGGCATGGGCGACAGCCAGCACCGCGACAGCTATCGTCATCAGAATTTCTACGACGAAATCGCCGGCGTGATTCACGCCGCCCACATCGCCGGCTGCACCGCCATCGGCCACAGCTTCGGCGGCCGGGCGCTGCTGCATGCCTGCGCGCAGCATCCGGGGCTGATCGAGCGCGCCATCGTTGTGGATTCGCGGCTGGGGTCGCCCGAAGACCCGCTGCGCGGCTTCGATGACGCCTGGCGTCCGAAGAAGCGCTACCCGGACCTTGCGACCATCATCGAGCGCTTCTCGCTGCGTCCGCAGGAACCTGCGCCGCGCGCCGCGCTGGAACACATGGCCCGCGCGTCGATCCAGCAGGACAACGGCGCGTGGATGTGGAAGTTCGACGACCGCGTGACGCAGGTGTTTCAGGAAGGCAATCGCCACGGCGGCATCGACGACCGCAGCGCGCTGGCGGGGCTGACGCTGCCGGTGGATTTCATCTACGGCGAGCAAAGCGCCGTCGTCACGCCTGCGCGCGCGGCGGCGCTGGCGGGCAGTCTGCCGAATGTGCGCTCGGTGACGGGGCTGCCCGGCTGCTACCACCATCTGCCGGTCAGCGCGCCGCTGGCGTTGGTGGGCACGCTGCGGGCGCTGTTGCAGTATCGAAGTTAGCGCGCTGGCCGGTCGCGCCCGCAGTGGGTTAGGCTCCGGCCATGAACACACCGCTGGCTCACCGCCCCTACATCCCCGCCAACACGCGCCTGCCGGAAATGACGCTGCGCGCCGTGATCACCGGCGCCATTCTCGGCGTGATCTTCGGCGCCTCGTCGCTGTATCTGGTGTTGAAGGTGGGCCTCACCGTCAGTGCTTCGATTCCGGTGGCGGTGATTTCGATCACGCTGTTTCGGATGTTCTCCAAGCTCGGCATCCGCGACGGCAGCATCCTTGAACACAACATCGTGCAGACCACCGGCAGCGCGGGCGAATCCATCGCCTTTGGCGTGGGCGTGACGATGCCGGCGATTCTGATTCTGGGTTTTGATCTGGAACTGATGCGCGTGGTGCTGGTGTCGATACTCGGCGGACTGCTGGGCATCCTGATGATGATTCCGCTGCGCCGCGCGCTGATCGTCAATCAACATGGCCTGCTGAAATATCCCGAAGGCACGGCCTGCGCTGAAGTGTTGAAAGCCGGCGCATCGCCGGAATCGCGCGCAGCGGCCGATCCGCAGGCGGCCGGCGCAGGCATCGGCGGCATCAGCGCGCGCACCATCTTCACCGGCTTTGGCATCGGGCTTGCGTACAAGACGCTGAACATCGCACTCAAAGGCTGGCGCGATGTACCGGGCATGATGTTCGGCGCGCCGCTGAAAGGCGGTTCGCTGGCAGCGGAGATTTCGCCGGAATTGCTCGGCGTGGGCTACATCATCGGACCGCGCATCGCCAGCATGATGTTCGCCGGCGGCGCGATGGCCGCGCTGCTGCTGATTCCGATGCTGATGTTCTTCGGTGCGCCGCTGACCACGATCATCGCGCCGGGCACGATACCGATCAGCGAGATGTCGGCCAGCGACATACGCAATGCGTATGTGCTTTACATCGGCGCAGGCGCGGTGGCCGCAGGCGGCATCATCAGTCTGGTGCGCGGTCTGCCGCTGATCATCGGCAGCGTGAAGCATGGCATCGACGACATCCGCGCCGCGCGTGCGGGCAAGACCAACTCCGACCGGCGCGAGCAGGATTTATCGCTGAAGTTCGTCGGCATCGGCATCATCGTGTTGATGGCGATGATTCTGATCGCCCCGTCGCTGCACATGAATCTGCTGGGCGCGTTGCTGATCGTGATCTTCGGCGCGCTGTTCGTCACGGTGTCGTCGCGGCTCACCGGCGAGATTGGTTCCTCATCGAACCCGGTGTCGGGCATGACCATCGCCACGCTGATGCTCACCTGCCTCGTGTTCCTGATCGTGGGCTGGACCGGCGGCGTCTGGTATGTCACGGCGCTGTCGGTGGGCGGCATCGTGTGCATTGCTTCGTCCAACGGCGGCACCACATCGCAGGATTTGAAAACCGGCTTTCTGATCGGTGGCACGCCGAAGCTGCAACAGATTTCGATATTGATCGGCGCGTTTGCTTCGGCGCTGCTCATGGGACCGATACTGCTGAAGCTCAACGACAACGCCACCGTGTTCGTGCCCATTGCGCAGGTGGCCCCGCAAGGGTTGAGCGTGGATGTTGCAACGCTGCCCGCCGATGCCACGCGCCAGGCGCTCACCGGCATGCAGGCTGAACCCGATGCGCGTGAATATCGCGTGTGGCACAAGACCGACACGGTTGGTGGTCCCGCCGGAAAATATCTGGTCGATGATGCGGGCAACGCGGTGTGGCTGGTGGACCCCGGCATCAACGGCGCGTACACCACGCGGCCGGATGGCACGGAGGTGCGCAAGTTCGACGCGCCGAAAGCCACGCTGGTGTCTTACATCATCAAAGGGATTCTCGATCGCGAGTTGCCGTGGGAGTTGATTCTGTTCGG
>JAITMN010000231.1 GCA_031277355.1 Nevskiaceae bacterium
CCCCTTGACTTTCCAACCCCTTGGAATGATCCCTACCCCCTAGCGAGGAACCGCTATTGGGTTTAATCTTCCTGACATATCCAGACCGTTGCTGCCGCGATGCGCGGCGAAAAATCACGACCGGAGTCGGCTGATGCGGGCAAACACAAAAGTCATGAATCACCCAATACGACACTTGGCCGGGGCAATGGCTTCCATTGCCTGTCTGGCGCTACCTGCCTTGGCGCAGGCGCAAGCTGCTGCGGCTGTCGAAAACTACGACAAGCTGCTCCAGGGCTTCTGCGTGGACTGCCACAACACCGAAGACTGGGCGGGGGGCCTGGCGATGGAGACGCTGGACCTCCAGCACGTCTCATCCAACGCCAAAGAATGGGAAACCGCCGTCCGCAAGCTGCGCGGTCGCCTGATGCCGCCAGCCGGTCGGAAACAGCCGGCGCAGGCCGACATCGACGCGATGGTGAAATACCTGGAAACCTCGCTCGATGCCCCCGCCGACACGCGAACGATCGGCCACGTGCCCATTCAGCGCCTGAACCGCACGGAATTTGCCGCCTCGGTCAAAGACCTTCTCGACGTCGAGGTTGATCCGAGGCAGGTGCTGCCCACCGAAATCGAAGTCGAAGGCTTCAGCAATATCGCTGGCGCGCTGAACATCTCGCCGGCCTTCCTTGAGCAATTCCTCTCCGCCTCGCGGCGAGTGGCCCGTCTGGCGATCGGCGAGCCGGTGCCGAAACTGGCCAAAGTCACTGTGCCGGCGCTGCCGGCGTCGGTCACCGATTTCCCGCTGGGAACCCGTGGCGGCACCTCCCGTGGCGGCGTCAGCTTTTCCCATGTCTTCCCCGCCGACGGCGAATACCGCTTCATCGTTCCGGAAGAAGACTTCCTGAACATGGGCCTCTACCCGCGCGGCGCACAAACTGCGGCCACGCTGGTGATCCTGATCGACGGCGTGGAAATGGTGCGCAAGGACATCGGCGGCCCCGAATACATCGATCTGGCCGATCGCGATGGCGCCGAGGGCCGCAAGGCCATCCTGGCGATGGTAGCCAGCAGCGCCCAGGTCACGGCGGGGCGGCACCAGGTTGCGATGACCTACGTCGAGCGTTCCCGCTCGCTGAACAACGACACCACCTCCGGTGGCAGCTTCATCGGCGGCAATTTCGGCGGCAACATCGGTGGTCAGGTCTCCGACATGCCCATCATCCAGACGGCCATCGAGATCGAAGGCCCCATCGCGCCGCACGGCCTGTCGATGAGCGAGAGCCGCGAGCGCATTTTCGTCTGTGAACCGCAAACGCCGGCCGAGGAGCTGCCCTGCGCCGAGCGCATCGCGCGGCATCTGGGCGCCGAAGCCTACCGCCGCCCCGTCACCGACGCGGACGTGCAACTGCTGATGAAGTCCTACGAACTGGGCCGCCAGGATGAAGGCGGTTTCGACGCTGGCGTCACCGAACTGGTCACGGCGGTGCTGTCGAGCCCCGACTTCCTCTACCGCTCCATCTCGGCCTCCACGCAGCCCCAGGAAACCCGGCTGCTCACCGATCTGGAACTGGCCGCGCGACTGTCGTTCTTCCTGTGGAGCACGGGCCCCGACCAGGAGCTTCTGAACCTGGCCACCAGCAAGAAGCTGTCCGATCCGGTCGTGATGCAGGCGCAGGTGATGCGCATGTTGAAGGACGATCGCGCCAACGCGCTGGTCGAGAACTTCGCAATGGGCTGGCTGAACCTCGATGAACTGGATCAGGTCGATCCCACCGAGAACGGCTTCAACGACGCGATGCGCAAGAACTTCGAAACCGAGATTCGGCTGTTCCTCGCCAGCGTGCTGCTGGAAAACCGTGGCGTGGCCGACCTGCTCAACGCGGACTGGACCTTCGTCAACGAGGCCCTCGCGCGGCAGTACGACATCCCGGGCGTGCGCGGCGCGCAATTCCGCCGCGTGCAATTGACGAACGAAAACCGCTTCGGACTGCTGGGCAAGGGCGCCGTGCTGTTGCGCACCTCCTACTCCGACCGCACTTCGCCGGTGCTGCGCGGAGCCTGGGTGCTCGACAAGCTGATGGGTACCCCCCCTGCCCCGCCGCCGCCTGCGGTGAACACCGACCTGTCGATCAAGGAAGGCGAAAAGCCCACCACGGTGCGCGCCCGCCTGGAATTGCACCGCCAGGCCGCCACCTGCAATGCCTGCCACGGCCTGATCGACCCGCCGGGCCTTGCGCTGGAAAACTTCGACAACACGGGCCACTGGCGCACCACCGACTCGCTCGCCAGAACGCCCATCGACTCGAACACGGAACTGACCAGCGGCAAGAAGATCGCCGGCCCGACGGAACTGCGCAAGCATCTGCTGAGCCAGCCGGATCAACTGCCGCAGAACGTCACGCGCCGCCTGATGATGTACGCGATGAACCGCGAGATGGAGTACTTCGACATGCCCGAAGTCCGGCGAATCGTGCGCGATGCGGCGGCGGGCGGCTACAAATTCAACGATCTGATCATGGGTGTCGTGAACAGCGAGGCGTTCCGCCGGCAAGGCGCCGACGTAACGCCGCAAATGACGACGATGGCCTCGGCACAGAATCCGTAAACGGAGAGCAGCAATGGCGACTTTTCTGACCAAGAAACACCTGTCCCGGCGCACCTTCCTGCGCGGCAGCGGCGTAGCCCTTGGATTGCCGTTCCTTGAAGCGATGGTCCCGGCAGCCACTGCACTGGCCGCCACGGCAGCCTCGCCGAAGACGCGCGCAGGTTTCTTCTACCTGCCGCACGGCGCGATCATGGATAACACCATCTTCGGCAAGGAGGTTGACACCTGGACCTCCACCGGCAAGGGCGCAGACTTCAAACTCGGCGCCACGCTGACGGCGCTGGAGCCGTTCAAGAACTACGTCACCACCTTCGATCACCTTGAGAACGCGGCCTCGCAGGGCTCGGTACACACGCTGAATCCGGCCACTTGGCTGTCGTGCGTGCGTCCCGACACGTCGGCCAAGGGCGCCAGCCTCGCCACCACGCTCGACCAGATCATCGCGCAGAAGCTGGGCCAGGAAACTTCGCTGCCCTCCATTGAGCTTGCGGCCGAAACCACGGTGCAAATTGCAGCGGGCAATGGCGGCTTCTATGCCGTCACCACCTCCTTCGCTGCGCCGAACAAGCCGCTGCCGATGGAATACAACCCGCGCAAGGTGTTCATTCAGTTGATGGGCGAAGGCGACACCGCCGCCGAGCGCGATGCGCTGCTGAAGAAAAACGCCAGCGTGCTCGACATGATTGCCGAGCGCACCGCCACGCTGAAAAAAGATCTGGGCCCCGGCGACCAGCGCACACTGTCAGACTACCTCGACACGGTGCGCGAGTTGGAGCGCCGCGTCGGCATGGCCAGTTCGCGCGATCTGTCGGGCATCCATGTGCCCGATGCGCCAGTGGGCGAATTCGAGAATTTCGAACAGCAACTGAACATGATGTTCGACCTGATCGCGCTGGCCTATCAGGCCGACCTGACGCGCGTAGCCACGTTTGTGATGGCGGCCGAGGGCACCGACCGGCCCTACCCCAACCTCAACGTGGCCGGCGGCTTCCATCCGGTAAGCCACCACGCCAACCAGCGTGAGCGCATCGCCGAACTGCAACGCATCCAGCGCTGGCACATGGATCGCTTCGGCGTGTTCCTGAAGAAGTTGGCCGACACCCAGGAAGGCGATGGCAGCATCCTCGATCACTCGCTGTTCCTGTATGGCTCGAACATGGGCAACAGCAATCAGCACGACAACTACCCGCTGCCGGAAGTGCTGATCGGCGGCGCCAAGGGCAAGCATGTGGGTGGCAAGCACGTCGCGTTGCCGGAAAGAACACCGCTGGCGAACGTGCACATGACCATCCTCGACAAACTGGGCATCCCGCAGCCGAATTTTGCCAACAGCACCGGCCTGATCACCGAGGCTTGAACGCAAGTGAGCAATCGCAGAGATTTTCTCAAGACAGGTTTGGGCGGGCTGGCCGGTTGCACCGCGCTGGCCTCGCTCGGCGCGCACGCCGCCAGAGCCCCCGCGCTGCAAACGCAGCCGGTGGCGGGCCGCGTCAGCGTGATCGGTGAGGCTCCGGGCAATGTGACCGTGCTGTCGGCGGGCGACGGCGTGATGCTGGTCGATAGCGGCTCCACGCAGCAGGCCCCCGCCGTGCGCAAGCTGCTGGGCAAGCAGCGCGTGCATACGCTGTTCAACACGCACTATCACGCCGACCAGACCGGCGGCAACGCGCTGTTCGCGAAGGCCGGCGCGCAAATTCACGCGCAGACCATCACCAAGCAGTGGCTGGCCGCCGACTACTACTCGCCCGAGGGCGACCGCTGGATCAAGGCTCCGCCGAAGGAAGCCGTGCCCACGGTCACCTTCCGCGACTGGGGCGAAATGAAGGTGGGCGAGGAAACCGTTCAGTTCGGCTACCTGCTCGAAGCGCACACGCGCGGCGACGCCTATGTGTTCTTCCGCGACTCCAACGTGCTGGTGGCCGGCGATGTGGTTTCGCCGCTGCGCGATCCGGTGCTCGACTGGTACGCGGGCGGCTGGCTCGGCGGTCGCGCCGATGCGATGGACGACCTTCTGGAAATCGTCAACGAGCAGACGCTGATCGTCCCGGCTTACGGCAAGGTCATGACCTACGCCGAACTGCAAGCCGAACGCGATTACATCACCAAGCTCTACGATCTGATTTCAGACCTCTATCACCACGGCAACAGCGCACAGGACATACTGAACAAGGGTGTGCTGAATGAAGCGGGCCGCGAGTTGAAAGACCCGTACCGCTTCCTCTACGACGTCGTCAAGGGTTTGCAGGCTCACTACACCAATTTTGGAGGCAATGTTGTTTAAGCCATCCAGCCCCGCCCGAGGCATTCGGGCCGCGTTCGCGGCAGCGTTGCTGCTGTGTGTATCGGGCATTGCAGCGGCTGCGGGGCCGAAGCTGACGCTCGGCGATCTGGTGCGCGCGGGCAAGCGCGAATCGGTGCTCGCCGCGATCACCTCGCCCGATGTCAATGTGAACGAGAAGGCTCCCGACGGCTCCACGGCGCTGATGTGGGCCACATTCAACGCCGACCGCGAACTGGTGGACGCACTGCTCAAAGCCGGCGCGGTAGCCAACGTCACCAACAGCTACGGCGCCAGCGCGCTGTCCGAAGCCATCAAGCTCGTGGACATCGATCTGGTGCGCACACTGCTGGATGCCGGCGCCGATGTGAATTCGCCCAACCTCGACAACCAGACGGCGCTGATGCTGGCCATCAGCATGGGCTCGACGCCCATCGCCAAGCTGCTGATCGAGCGCGGTGCGGATGTCGCCGCCATCGAACGCTTCCGCGACCAGGACGCGCTGATGTGGGCGGCGGGCACGAACCAGCCGGACATCGTCGATCTGTTGCTGGCTCACGGCGCGAAGAAAAACGTGAACCTGCACGCCAAGGCCGATGACTGGGCGCGTCAGCAAACCTCCGAGCCGCGTGCGCAATACTCCTCGCGGCAAACCGGCGGACTCACCGCGCTGCTCTACGCCACCCGTTCAGGCTGTCTGCGCTGCGCCCAGGCCCTGGTCGCCGCAGGCGCCGACGTGAACAGACCCAACCCCGACGGCATCACGCCGCTGCTCAATGCGCTCGACAACAAGCGCTTCGATGTGGCGATGTTCCTGCTCGACAAGGGCGCGAACCCTCATGTCTGGGACATGAACGGCCGCACGCCGATCTACACCGCCATCGACATGCACAGCTTCCGGGGCAACGATGGATTCTCGCGCGGCGCGGGGCGCAACGGTTTCCCCGCAGCCGAGGGTGAGGCGGACAAGCCGGTGGTCAGTCAGACCACGGCGATGGACGTGGTCCAGCGCCTGCTCGGCATGGGCGTGGATGTGAACCATCAGCTCACGCGCAAGCGTCCCTACGGCGTGGGCCGTGGCCGCTTCCAGGACTACGACATGCGCGGCGGCGTGGGTCCGCTGTTCGTCGCCACGCTGAGCCTGGACGCCGAGGCGATGCAGGTGCTGCTGCAACATGGCGCCGAAGTCGATCTGAAGAACGTGATGCAGATGACGCCGCTGATGATTGCCTCTGGCATGCGTGGCACGGGCCGTCCGGGGGCCACGGTCGCCGAGGGCGATCCGCAGACGGCGATGATCAAGAGCATCGACCTGCTGCTGGATGCCGGCGCCGACATCAACGCCCGCGTCACGAACAGCCGCACCCACACCGCCAAGATCATGGCCTATGTGCAGGGGCGCGATCAGGAAGGCCGCACGGCGCTGTTTGCCGCCGCCGAGTCCGGTTCAGACAAGGTGGTGAAGCATCTGCTGGAACGCGGCGCTGATCCGACGATCCGCGATGCGACCGGCATGACCGCACTCGACGCCGCCCGCGCCCGCCCGCCCACAGGTCCGGGTGCTGGCCGCAATGCCGAAGCCTCCGCTGCGGCCCTTGCCGCCGTGTTTGCGCTGCTCGAACCGGTGACGCCGCCCTCGCCCAACAAGAGTCCGGCGCAGCCGCAAGCCGCGCCCTGACGCGCTTTACGGCTCTCGAATCGGCAGTTCCACATAACTGCCGCCATACCATCGCAGACGCATCGGCGTCCGGGCGTCTGCGATGGACTCCTCGCTCACATCATTGCCCGCGCCGTAGTTGATCTGCTGATCCGGGCGCTTGTTCACGCCGAGCACCAGCATCAATCGGCTGCCTGCGGCAAGCCGGCGGCTCATCAGCCGTTCACTGCGAAATTCGATCTGCTGACGCCGGCCGGCTTTGAGCAGGCGGCGACGCACGCGGTCTGCGGCATAGCTGGCGCGGAAGGTGATGGCAGGATCAAAGAGCATCACGAACTCGCCGTTGGCGCGCAGTTCGTAGATCGCAAGCGTCAGGTCCACGTCCTGCTTGTTGGTCAGCAGCTCGATGCGCCCTCTGATCTCGCCGGCCAGGTCCGTGGGGGCCGCCAGCGGCGCGCTGATGTAGGTGGTGGCCGTGTTGGTCTCGCTGCGATCTCTCATCGACAGTTGCGTGCTGACGAAAGTGTCGTTGGGCGTCTCACGCTGCGCCAGCAGATGACCGCCGGCGGTGATCTGCGCGTCGAGGTAAAAACGCAGCACGCCGTTGCTCATCGTGCGCAGCGAATCGGCATGACGCCACTGGTCCACACCCTGCGTGATGAAGTTGACGCGATCTTCCAGCGGCGCGGGACGCTGCGTACCCTTGAAGACATGATCGAGCCATTGATAACGCAGTTGCGTGAGATCAAGCTGCGCCGCCGACTCGGCAGGCTCCCCGCCACCCTGAACGTAAGGCCCCACCAGCAGGCGGTGATCGGCGCTGGGCAGATAGCGCAGATGCTGATCGAAGTAGTACAGCGCGCCGGATTGATTGGCTGAGTAATAGCCCGTGACGGTGAGCGCCGGGATGCGCACCTGCGCAAAGCCTTCGCGAAACGGGATCATCTTCTGCCAGTAGCGATCGTAGCTCGGGTGATTCAGCCAGCGCTCAAAGAAGGGATTGCGCGCGCCGTTCAGGTTATCCAGATCGCGATAACGCCGGCCGCTGGTGAACCACGCACGATCGAGCGCGGCCCACGCGGCGCCATCATCGCCGGGCTTGGCTTGGCCATCGCTGCGGCCCGTTACGCGCTGCGCCCAACGATACGCCTCGTTGTGGAAGATGTTGCCGGACATCGGCATGTCGATGCCGGGGGCCATCGGATCGGCGGTGGCGATGGCTTTCAGCGCGGGCGGCGCGCGGGCAGCGGCAGCCCAGGCGGTGAAGCCGCTGTAGCCTTCGCCGATCATCGCGACGTTGCCGTCGTTCCACGGTTGCTGCGCGATCCAGGCGATCACGGCGACGGCATCCTCGCCATCGAACTCGAAGGGCAAGGCCAGCGCCGGCGGGTTCTGGGTGGCGCGCGTGAAGGCGATGACGCCGGCATAGCCATGCGCGGCGGGCGCGGCAGCGGACTGGGTCGAGTCGTGATGAATCGTGAATTCCAGCAACGCGGGCATGGCGCGGGCGCTGTTTTTCGGACGCACCACCTGCGCTTGCAGTTGCACGCCATTGGCGGCGGGCACGCGCACGGACTCGAACACATAACGCCGCCGCTCGTCTTCAGA
>JAITMN010000288.1 GCA_031277355.1 Nevskiaceae bacterium
ATCGCCGTGGGAACGACGGTGCTGCGCGCGTTGGAGTCGGCGGCGGTTGTCGGCGCTGAGTCTGCCGCCGGCACCGCACCGCCCGCAGCCCAGCCACTACTTCGCCCCGGCCCCGGCGAAACCCGCCTCTTCATCACTCCCGGCTATGCTTTCCGCATCGTGGACGCACTCATCACCAACTTCCATCTCCCCGAATCCACGCTGCTGATGCTGGTATCCGCCTTCGCCGGCCGCGAAACCGTACTCGCCGCCTACACCCACGCCGTGCGCGAGCGCTACCGCTTCTTCAGCTACGGCGATGCGATGTGGATCACGCCCGCGCAGGGACCGTCGCAATGATCCACTTCGAGCTACTCAAATCCCAAGGCCCCGCCCGCCGTGGCCGCCTCACGCTCGATCGCGGCGTCATCGAAACCCCCGCCTTCATGCCCGTGGGCACCTACGGCACCGTGAAGGCGATGACGCCCGAAGAACTCACCGGCATCGGCGCGCAGATCATCCTCGGCAACACCTTCCACCTGATGCTGCGCCCCGGCGTGGACATCATCGGCGCGCATGGTGGCCTGCATCGCTTCATGCACTGGAACAAGCCCATCCTCACCGACTCCGGCGGCTTTCAGGTCTTCAGCCTCGCCAAGATGCGCAAGATCGACGAACAAGGCGTGCGCTTTGCCTCGCCGGTGAATGGCTCGCAGGTCCACCTGACCCCCGAAGGTTCGATGGACGTTCAGCGCATCCTCGGCTCCGACATCGCGATGTGCTTCGACGACTGCACCCCCTGGCCCGCCACGCAAGCGCAAGCCCGCGAGTCGATGGAGCGCTCGATGCGCTGGGCCGCACGTTCGCACGCGCACTACTATCGTGGTTCGGATCGCGGTTCTGAGCCGGGTCATCCCGATCCCGCGCCCCCCGGCAATCTCTTCGGCATCGTGCAAGGCGGCGTCTACCTGCCGTTGCGCGAAGCCTCGCTCGCCGCGCTCACCCGCATCGGCTTCCCCGGCTACGCCATCGGCGGCCTTGCCGTCGGCGAACCCGAAGAAGCGCGCCTTGCCGTGCTCGAAGGCATCGCCCCGCTGCTCCCCCCCGACCGCCCCCGCTACCTCATGGGCGTGGGCCGCCCCGAAGACCTGATCGCCGCCGTTGCGCGCGGCGTGGACCTGTTCGACTGCGTGATGCCGACCCGCCACGCCCGCAACGGTCACCTGTTCATCCGCGACGGCGTGCTGAACATCCGCAACGCCCGCCACGCCGCCGACACCGGCCCGGTGGACCCCGAATGTGGCTGCTACACCTGCGCCAATTACTCCCGCGCCTACCTTCGTCACCTCGACCGCTGCAACGAAATTCTGGGTTCGCGCCTGGCCACGATCCACAATCTGTACTTCTACCTGGACCTGATGCGCCGGATGCGTCAGGCGCTGGATCAGGGCAATTTCCCCGAATTCGCGCAGACTGAGCTCGCGCGGCGGAAGGCCGCCAACCCTGTGGCATAATGCGCGGCCTTTTTCTGCAAACGGGAAAATACCGATGAGCCTCATTTCTGCAGCCCACGCGGCTGCTGCCTCACCGACTGGCTCCGGCGGCCTGTCGCAAATCCTGATTCTGGTCGTCTTCGTCGTCGTGTTTTATTTCCTGCTGATCCGTCCGCAGCAAAAGCGCGCCAAGGAACATCAGGCGATGCTGTCGCGGCTGGAAGCCGGCAATGAAGTGGTGACTTCCGGCGGCATCCTCGGCCGCATCGTCGAAATCGACGACAGCTTCATCACCGTTGAAATCGCCCCCAATGTCCGCATCAAGGTGCAGAAGGGGCAGGTCACGCAGTTGGTCCCCAAGGGTACGTACAAGGGCTCCTGATTCATCATGCTTGAGTTCGCACGCTGGAAATACATCCTCGTCGCAGCCGTGTTGCTGCTGGCGCTGGTTTTCGCCCTGCCCAATTTTTTTGGCGAAGACATGGCCTTGCAGATTGCCCGCAAGGATCGCACCGCCATCGACGCAGCCGGGCAGCAATCCATCGAGGCTGTGCTGCAAGAAGACGGCGTGCCTTACAAGAGCGCCTTCATCGACAATGGCCGCGTGATGGTGCTGTTCGACGGCACCGTGAATCAATTGCGCGGCCGCGATGCAGTGGGCGGCAAGCTTGCCAACGACTATGTTTCGGCGATGGCTCGCGCTTCGCGTGCGCCCAATGCGTTTCGCAGCATCGGGCTGCGGCCGATGCCGCTGGGCCTTGATCTTCGCGGCGGTCTGTATCTGCTCTACGAAGTAGACCTCAACGGTGCAATCAGCCAGTTGATCGGCAGCTATGAGCAGGATTTCCGTCGCGCACTGTCGGCGAAGAATCTGACGTTCAGCGATGTGGTTCCGGTCACCGACGACAACGGCGCTGCCGTGGGCGTGCGCGTGCTGTTTCCCGAAGGCACGGACCTTTCCGCTGCGCGCGCCGCGATGCAGGCCGTGGCGGTGGACCTGAGCATGGACACCGGCGATGGCGCGGTGCGCTATGTCGAAGCGCGGCTCACCTCGGTGCAATTGCTCGAACGTCAGCGCAATGCGATTCAGCAGAACATCGTCACGCTGCGCAATCGTGTCGGCGAGTTGGGTGTGTCCGAGCCTATCGTGCAGCAGCAGGGCGCCGATCGCATCGTCGTGCAATTGCCCGGCGTGCAGAACTCGGCCGAAGTGAAGGACATTCTCGGCAAGGTGGCCACGCTGGAATTTCGTCTCACCGATACGCAGAACAGCGTGCAGGAAGCCGTTGCGCGCGGACGCGCGCCGCTGGGGTCGCGTTTGTATTACCACCGCGAGCGCAATGGCGTGCGTCAGCCCACGCTGCTGAAGCGCGAACTGATCGCCACCGGCGATCAGTTGATCGACGCCACCTCAACGGTGGGTCAGGATGGCCCCGCCGTATCCATTCGCCTGAATGCGCAGGCCGGCGATGAAATGCTGCGCATCACGCAGGCCAATGTGGGCCGTCCGATGGCGGTGGTGCTGATCGAACAGGCCACGGAGAAATCCACCGTCGATGGTCAGGTGGTGGAACGCAAGGTCACCACGCAGGATGTGATCAGCGAAGCCACGATTCGCGGCGTGTTCGGCAATCAATTCAACATCACGGGTTTGACGCAGGGCGAGGCGCGCGATCTGGCGCTGCTGATGCGCTCGGGTCAGTTGGCTGCGCCGCTGTCCATCGTCAATGAGCGCGTGATTGGCCCGTCGCTGGGCGAGGCCAGCATCAAGGCCGGCGTCACTGCGCTGATCATCGGCATGGCGGCGCTGTTCATCTTCATGATCATCTACTACCACCTGTTCGGCGTCGTGGCATCGATGGTGCTGATGGCCAACGTGGTGCTGCTCACCGCGCTGCTGTCGATGATGAAGGCGTCGCTGTCGCTGCCCGGCATCGCCGGCATCCTGCTCACCGTCGGCATGGCGGTGGACGCCAACGTGATCATCTACGAGCGCATACGCGAAGAACTGCGCGCCGGCATGACGCCGCAGGCGGCGATCCGCGCCGGCTTTGAAAAAGCGTTCTCGGCCATCCTTGACTCCAACGTCACCGCTGCGCTGGCCGGTTTGATGCTGTGGGTGTTCGGCACCGGCCCGATCCGCAGCTTCGCCATCGTGTTGACGCTGGGCATCGGCACGTCGATGTTCACCGCATTGCTGGGCAGCCGCGCGCTGCTGACGCTCATCTACGGCGGCAGGAAAAAGCCTGCGCGCCTTGCCATCGGTTGATTCAGGAGCACGGTCTTGGAGTTTTTCCGCAAGCCCACTAATTTCCCGTTCATGGCGACGCGGCGTGTGTGGTACACGCTGTCGGCGGCGCTGATGATCGCTTCGCTCGCGCTGTACATCACCCGCGATCTGAACCTCACGCTCGACTTCACCGGCGGCACGCAGGTGGAAGCCACATTCCCCGGCGATGCGCCGATCGAGCGCGTGCGCATGGCGATGGAAGCAGCCGGTTACGCCGAACCGCAGGTGCAGAACTTTGGCTCCGCGCGTGACGTGGCGATTCGTCTGGCGCCGCGCGCCGATCAGTCCATCGATCAGGTGCGCACCGCAGTGACCGATGCGCTGCAAGGCGTCGATGCGGGCGTGGCGATCCAGCCCATCGAGTTCGTCGGCCCGCAGGTGGGCGCGGAGCTGCGCAAGAGCGCGATCTGGGCGCTGGCGCTGACGATGGTGGCGGTGAGCATCTACATCTGGTTCCGCTTCCACACCTGGCGTTTGCCCGCCGGTGCGATTCTGGCGCTGCTGCATGATCCGATCCTCATCATCGGCTGGTTCGCGCTGTCGCAGACGCCGTTTGATCTGGCCGTGGTCGCCGCGTTGCTGGCGGTGGTGGGCTATTCGCTGAACGACACCATCATCGTGTTCGACCGCATCCGCGAGCGCTTCGAGGCCAATCGCCGGTTGGTGCCTTCGGTGGCGCTGGATCAGTCGATCAATCAAACGCTGTCGCGCACGATCATGACGAAGGTGACGACGCTGATCGTCGTGGTTGCGCTGCTGATCTGGGGCGGTCCGGCGCTGCGCGGTTTCTCCGAAGCGCTGATCATCGGCATCGTCGCGGGCACTTATTCGTCGATCTATATTTCGTCGGCGGTGGCGCTCGATCTGGGCCTGAAAGCCGAGCATGTATTCCCGCCCGTGCGCGCGCGGGAAGTGGACAGCCTGCCCTGATTCCGGGGCAGGCTCGTTTTTAAGGACGAATGACGGCAATGCTTGCGCTGCTCACCGATCCGGCTTCCTGGCTTGCACTGCTCACGCTGTCGACGCTCGAAATCGTTCTGGGCATCGACAACATCATCTTCATCTCGATTCTCGTTGGCCGTTTGCCGGTGGCGCAGCGCGACCGCGCGCGTGTGGTGGGTCTGGCGCTGGCGGCGCTGACCCGCATTGCGCTGTTGCTGTCCATCGTGTGGCTCACGCGGTTGATCCAGCCGCTGTTCTCGCTGTTCGCGCACCCGTTCTCGGGCCGCGATCTGGTGCTGATCCTGGGCGGCCTGTTCCTGCTGGTCAAAAGCGTGATGGAGATTCACCACACGCTGGAAGGCGCGGCCGACAGCCGCAGCATGAGACTGTTCGCCACGTTCTTCGTGATCGTGTTGCAGATTGCGGTGATCGACATCGTGTTCTCGCTCGACTCGGTGTTCACCGCCGTGGGGCTGGCGCGGCCGGATCAGGTGCCCATCATGGTGGCGGCCATTCTGATCGCCATTGCGGTGATGATGCTGGTGTCGGGACCGATCTCCAATTTCGTCGAGGCGCATCCCACGGTGAAGGTGCTGGCGCTGGCGTTCTTGATTCTGGTCGGCGGTGTGCTGGTGGCCGAAGGGTTCGGCGCGCATGTGCCGAAGGGCTATCTGTATTTCGCGATGGCGTTCTCGGTGGGCGTGGAGATGGTGAACCTGCGCCTGCGCAAGCTGCTTGATGCACGGCGCGAGCCCGGCTGAGTGAAGTTGGCATTTTGACGCCCTGTTGCGATGGCCTACACTGGTCGATAGAGAACCAGCCGATGAAGAACAAGAGGGGGTAGGCGAATGAACCGAAGATTTTGTTCGCGGCTCGCGCTTCGCAAGAGCGTTGCGCAGGTGCAGCGGGAAACCGAAACCAGCCAGTTGAAGCGATCGCTGGGGCCGTGGAATCTGGTGTTTCTGGGCATCGGCTGCATCATCGGCGCGGGCATCTTCGTGCGCACCGGCAGTGCGGCGGCGTTGCATGCAGGGCCTGCGGTGTTGCTGGCCTTTCTCGTCGCCGGTGCGGTCTGCGGGTTGGCGGGGCTGTGCTATGCGGAGTTGTCGTCCACGCTGCCGGTGTCCGGTTCGGCCTACACCTACAGCTACACCACCATCGGCGAGTTCGCCGCGTGGGTAATGGGGTCGCTGCTGCTGCTGGAATATGGCTTGGCCGCTTCGGTGGTGGCGGTGGGATGGTCGGGTTATGTGGTGAGTCTGCTCGCCGACTATGGCGTGGTCATACCGCCTGAACTCACCGGCCCTGCCGGGCATGCGCTGATGCGCAATGGTCAGGCGGTGCTCGATGTGGCCGGCAATCCGGTGATCACGCTGTTCAATCTGCCCGCGTTTCTGATCTGCATGGCGCTGGCGAGTCTGCTGGTGGTTGGCGTTTCGGAAAGCGCGAAGGTCAACAATGCGATCGTTGCGGTGAAGGTCACGGTGATCGTGGCCTTCGTGCTGATCGGCGGCTGGTTCGTCATCAAGAATTTCGGCACGCTCAAGGCGAACTGGGACCCCTTCATCCCGCCGCCCACGGGTGAAAAGGGCGAGTTTGGCTGGGGCGGTATTCTGCGCGCCGCAACGATTGTGTTCTTTGCGTACATCGGCTTCGAGGCGGTTTCCACCGCAGGCC
This sequence comes from Nevskiaceae bacterium, assembly GCA_031277355.1. Taxonomy (GTDB): domain Bacteria; phylum Pseudomonadota; class Gammaproteobacteria; order Steroidobacterales; family Steroidobacteraceae; genus ZC4RG30. Next base: position 6,382 of record JAITMN010000288.1, read on the forward strand.
AGGAAGCCAAGAACCCCAAGCGCGACATGCCCTTCGGCATCATCGGTTCGCTGCTCATCTGCACCATCCTCTACATCCTCGTGTCGGTGGTGCTGACGTTGATGGTGAACTACACCACGTTGAACGTGCCCGATCCGGTGGCGGTGGCGGTGGATGCAATGGGGGCGCAGTGGGCGTGGTTCGCCAAGATCATCAAGATCGGCGCGATTGTCGGACTCACGTCGGTGGTGCTGGTGTTGATGTACGGGCAGACGCGCGTGTTCTACACGATGGCGCGTGATGGTCTGCTGCCCGCCGTGTTCGCGAAGGTGCATCGCAAGTTCAGAACGCCGTGGGTGAACACGCTGGTGGTGGGTGGGCTTACGGCCTGTTCGGCCGGCTTCTTCGACATCAACACGCTGGGCGACATGACTTCCGTGGGCACGCTGGCCGCTTTCGGCATCGTCTGCATCGCGGTGATGTGGCTGCGTCGCACGCATCCTGAAATCCCGCGCGGTTTTCGCGTGCCGCTGTATCCGCTGTTGCCGCTGCTGGGCGTGGTGGCCTGCTTCTCGCTGATTTTCAGCGTCGAGGCTCGCGTGCTGCGTTTCTTCGGCTGGTATGCGCTGGGCGCGGTGGTGCTGTATTTCCTCTACGGCATGCACAATTCGCGGCTGGGCAAGGGGCTTGAGCCTTTGGGCGGCGACGAGATGCCGGAATACAAGGAAGATGCGCCGGATCGCTGATCCTGCGAGCCACGCAAATTCCAGACACACGGCGCAGCGGATCGGCATTGGTCTGGACTTCGGCACGTCGAACTCGGCTGCGGCCTGGTTCGACGGGCAGCAGTTGGTGAGCGTTGCGCTCGATGGCGATGATCCGATTCTGCCCACGGCGATTCACCTCGATCGCCAATATCAATCGCTGGTCGGCTCTGCGGCGATAGAGCGTTACGTTGAAGAAAATCGCGGCCGTCGCGTTGAACTGATTGCCGAGTTGATCGGTGAGGCGGCCTCATCGGTGGTGGGCAATGAGGCCGCCGAAGACATCAGCCGTCTGCAAACGCAGCGTGGCGCCGTGTATGGCCCGCCGATGGATCGCACATTGCCGGGCCGATTGTTTCTTGGGTTGAAGCGTCTGCTTGGCGATCCGGGCATCGAACGTCTGCGCGTGTTCGAGCGGCACTATCGACTGGTGGCGCTGTTGACGCCGATCTTGCAGCATGTGCGCGAGCGGCTCGAAGCCACGCACGTCGCGCCGTTGCCCGCCATTCATGTGGGAAGGCCGGTGGTGTTCGAGGG
>JAITMN010000349.1 GCA_031277355.1 Nevskiaceae bacterium
TTGCTCGAACGCATGGGCTTCGCCAACACCAGTTATCGCCCGCTGATCTGGCTGCTGATGAGCGGCGCACTGGTGTGGGCATTGATCGCACTGTGGGCAATGGCGCGCGAACGGCCACCGGCATCGAAGGGCGATGCGCTCGGCAAGTTGTGGGAATCGCTGCGCGACGGCGCACAGCGCAGCGGCCTGACCATCGCGCCGCATGAACCGCCTCGCGCAATAGCCCAGCGCATCGCGATGGCGTGGCCGATGCTGGCCGAACCCGTGGCGGGCTTCACCGATCAATACCTGCGACTGCGCTATGAACCACAGAGCACACCTGCATCGGCGCAGATGGCAGCGATGACGCGGGCATTGCGGCGTCTGCGGCGCGGCATGAAGCAAAAGCCGATGCTCGATGACTATCAAGACCTGGCCGGCCGCGTGCCGATCCATGATCGCCTGCCGCCGAATCTGCGACCGCGCGTGGCGCAGCTGGCGGCGAAGCTTGAAAAGCGTGTGCATTTCACCGGCTGCGGCGGCCTGACGATAACGCCATTCATGCGCCGCGCCATCGCCTTCACCGCCGCCGTGCCCATAGTGAATCGTGGCGCGGGGTTGTACGCCGATCTGCGCGCGGTGCTGCTGTACCCGGATGAATTCGTCGTGACGCAGGACATCGAAGACGAGAACGGCGTCGTCACGCGCGCCACCGATACGCTTTCGGGGCAGACCGAAGACACCAGCCGCGTGTTGCTGTCGTGGAGCGATATCGAGCTGGGCCACGCGCGCAACGACGGCTACGATGTGGTACTGCATGAGTTCGCACATGTGATCGACCATCATCTGGATGGAAGGCTGTCGCGTCGCGACGGCAGCGGCGACGCGCACTGGCACGATGTAATGGAGCGCGAATACGAAGCGCTATGCGAGCAAGTGGATGCCGACGTCGATACGCTGATCGACCCCTACGGCGCGGAAGATCAGGCAGAGTTCTTCGCCGTGGCGACCGAAAGCTTTTTCTGCCGCTCGCAATTGCTGCGCGAGCGCCATCCCAGCCTGTACGACGCGCTGCGCCGTCTCTACCGCCTCGACCCGGCGGCCTGGTCCGACGAACCGGCTTGAACCTGCGCGGCCTTCGTTGCGTCGATCCAGCGCTGCACACGATTTTCCAGAACGGGCAACGGCAGCGCGCCGCCGGAAAGCACGGTGTCGTGAAAGCCGCGCATCGTGAACGCATCGCCAAGCTGGGCCTGAGCCTGCGCGCGAAGCTGCTGAATTTTCAGCATGCCGATCTTGTAGCTGGTGGCCTGCCCCGGCCACACGAAGTAGCGGCGAACCTCCGAACGCACCGCCGCTTCCGGCAGTGAAGAATTGTTCAGGAAGTATTGCTGCGCCTGCTCTTCGGTCCAGCCCTTCGAGTGAATTCCGGTGTCCACCACCAATCGAATCGCGCGCCAAATTTCGGCTGAAAGCCGCCCATAGTCAGAGTACGGATCGGTGTAAAAACCCATGTCTTTGGCGAGGCTCTCCGCATACAGACCCCAGCCTTCCTGATAGGCGGTGAAGTCGTACTGCGTGCGAAACGCCGCAATGCCCGTCAACTCCTGCGCAATCGCAATCTGCAGATGATGACCCGGCAATCCTTCGTGATAGGCAACGCTTTCCAGTTCATAGGTAGGCATCGCGCTCATGTCGGACAGATGCACGTAGAAAATGCCCGGACGGGAACCATCGGGCGCTGAAGGATAATAGTGCTGCGCGCCGCCGGCTTCCTCGCGAAAAGCCTCCACGCGCCGCACCACCAGATCAGCCTTGGGCAGGATGCCGAAGTATTCGGGCAGCTTCGCCTTGATGCCCGCCAGATAATCCTCGGCCAGCTTGAGGTACGCGGCGCGGCTGGCGTCGGTGTTGGGCAGATGAAACTGCGGCGCCGTGCGCATGGACACGAAGAACTGTTCCAGTGTGCCGTTGAAGCCCACGCGCTGCCTGATCTGCTCCATCTCACCGCGAATCCGCGCCACCTCGGATAGACCCAGCTGATGAATCTCCTCGGCGGTCATCGGCGTCGTGGTCTGCATTTGCAGCGCGGCGTTGTAGTAGTCAACGCCATCCTTCAACTGCGATGCGCCCGTCGCCTGCTCCGGCGTGTTGGCCCGATCTTCGGTGAGCCAGGCCATCACGCGCTGATAGGCAGGCTTCACGCGCTCGTTCAGCGCTGTCGAGGCGGCATCTTGCAGCGCCTTGGCTTCATCGGCAGTCAACTGACCGGCCTCTTGCAGCGCCTTGATCTTCGATTTCGCATCGGCCCAGAGCGGCGAATCGCTGCCCGCACCGAACGGCGCACCGGCAATCACATTTGCCGCCTCCTGAATGGATTGGTCATAGGCAAAACGCGGCGCGCGATTACCCTCTGCCGCCGCGAGTCGCGCCATTTTCAGTTCCTGATCCATCGCCCGCGCCAACTCATTCAGACGCGAAACATAGGCGTTCATATCCGATCGATCATCGACACGATGAAAGTTGATCAGAAAATTCGGCAGCGAAACATGCGGACCATCCTTCACGAAGATGTAGGGCGCGCGGCGGTATTGCGCGGCCTTTTCATCCATCTCCAATCGCAGCGCCCAGATATCGAAGGAGGTTCGCGATTCTTCATCGAGCATCGCCGGATTGAAATTCGCCTTCATTGTGGCAACGCTCTGCCGTCGCCAGTTCAGTTCTGCGTCGATCTGCGCGTCGCCGTATTCATCGAGCTTGTCGTAGAGTTCCTTGCGGCCCAGGAAGGTGAGCCACGTCGGGCTCAGCGCCAGTTCCTTCTCGAACTCGGCATCGAGGTAAGCGGTGAGATCGGCGCTGGTCTGCGCGATCTGCGCGGCAGTGGGCGCGGCGCTGCGCTGCGGTGAGCAGGCAGCGATCAAGGCCAACGCGGCGACCCCGACAAGCAATCTCATGGCCGTGCGCCTCCTTTCTCGGCAAACCCACCCAAATCGCGCGGATCGAAGCGCACGCGCCACAGCAGCAGCGCTCCACCGGCGAACAATATCAGCAACGACAGCAGCGAGGCGCGCGTGCTGTCGAACAGCAGCGCCGTAATGCCCATGAGCAACGGTCCCAGCACCGTGCCGAACTTGCCCACCATGTTGTAGAAGCCGAAGTATTCAGCGGATTTTCCTTCAGGCACCAACCGCCCAAACAGCGAGCGGGACAGACTCTGCACACCGCCCTGCACCAGACCCACCAGCGCCGCCATGAAATAAAACCCGCGCGTGGTTTCGAGAAAATATCCGCCCACCGTCAGCGCCGCATACACGGCAAGACCCAGCAGCACCGCGCCGCGTGCGCCGATGCGCGAACCCAGACGGCCAAA
>JAITMN010000003.1 GCA_031277355.1 Nevskiaceae bacterium
GTGAACACCGTGCGCGTTTCCGTGCTCTCGGTGACGCGAGCATTGGGCTTGGCGCCCTTGTCGAGCAGCAGCTTGATGAATTCCAGCGAATCCATGTCGGCCTTGCGCGTGGGGTAGTCGCCGCCTTCGATGTTGCGGTTGTCGGTGGCCAGATAAAGCGGTGTCCAGCCACCCTTGTTCGCAAGGTTCACATCCGCGCCGTGCTCGATCAGGAACTTCGCCATCTGGTAGTTCTGATTTTGCGTGGCGGCCAGCAGCGGGCTCCAGCCGTAGCGCGTGGTCTGGTTCACGTCTGCGCCGCCGTCGAGCAGCGCCTGTGCGGCGTCGATGGCGTTGGTGCGCGCAGCGTAGACCAGTGCGGTGAGTGCGCCGCCGTCGGGCTCGCGCGGTCGGGCGGGTGCCGGGCCACGCAGCCCCCCTTCGCCCCGGAAGAAGCCTTTGTCGGCAGCCGTGCAGATGGATTCGACGGAGGCGAGGTTGGGGTCGTTGGCATCCTTGACCAGCGGGTCATCGCCGCCAAGCGCCAGGCCGCGCAGCATTTCCAGCGTGCCGGCATTTTCCTTGCACGTTACGGAGATCACCTGCCGCCGCACGGCCTTGCGCGGGTCGGTGGCCTGACCCAGCGCAGCGGTGCGCCCATCGCGCATCACCGCTGCGGAGGTGGCCCCCACATCCGCGCCCCGCGAGATCAGCAGCTTGATTACGCCGGCATGCCCCTGATCGGCCGCCTGCATCAACGCGCTGGTGCCGCGCTCCGTTTCCCTGGCGTTGATGTCGGCTTGATGATCCAGCAGCACGCGCACCGATTCTTCGGAACCCGCGCGCGCCGCCAACATCAACGGCCTGCGGCCGAGCGGCATTTCTTCATTGGCGCTGGCGCCGCCATCCAGCAGTGCCTTGAGCACCGCCGCATCGCCGCGCATCGCCGCCAACCACATCGGCGAGGAACCGTTGCGGTTGGTGGCGTTGGGGTTGGCCCCGGCCTTGAGCAGCAGCTTGGTCAGCTCTCCGTCACCGTGATAGGCGGCCCAGTGCAGCGCCGTGGCGCCGTCGTTCTGGGCCGCGTTCACGTCGGCGCGTTTTTTCAGCAGTTGCTGCACCGCTGCGGCGTCGCCGTTCATCGCGGCGTCGGCCACACTGGATTGCGCCAATGCAAGGGGCGAAAAGCACAGCAGCACTGCCAGCGCGGCTGTTACCGGGAGATGTTTCACATTGTTCATGGGATATCTGAGCCGGATTGTGAAGTGATGCCGTAGCGTACTCTATTGAGCCCGCCTATCAACCATAGCCCTTGATGTTGCGCTTCTTCGTGGCGCGGCGGTGCTTGATTTCCTGCACGAAGATATCGGTGAAGTAATAGCGGCCCGCATCGACGCCGGCCTTGATGTTCTCCGGCATCGGGTAGTAGTCCACCATCGATTCGGACATCGCCATGCCGCGCGCCAGAACGCCCTGCTTGTATTCGGGGGCAGGGAAAATGAACAGATCGTTGTGCAGGATGCCATCGAGCACCAGACGGCCCACCGCCAGCGGGTCTTGCGGACGCGCCCACAGCGGATTGGGCGGTGCCACCGGAGCCTGCTGCGCCTGAGCGGGCCGTGCGGCGCGGCGCTGGCCTCCGCCGCCGGCCGGCGCGGCTTGTTGCGGAGCCGGAGGCGCGCGCAGGTCCGCAGGGCGGGCCTGCTCGCTGCGGCCGATGTTCGTGCTGGTCATGCCCGGAATCAGCACGGAGGTGCCGATGTTGGTGTTGGCCAGATCCGAGCGTGCCTGCTCCATCAGGCCCATCGCCGCGATCTTCGACACCGCGTAGATGCCCACCGGCAAACCCACCAGAATCGCGCTGGTGGACGTGGTGGTGAGGATGTGCGCCGGCGTGCCACGCGCCTTCATGCGCGGCACGAAAGTCTTGATGCCATACACGGGGCCCCAGAAGTTCACGCCCATGCCCCAATCCCAGTCGTTGTAGCCGCCATCGACGATGCCCTGCCGCAGGCCCACGCCGGCGTTGTTCACGAGGACGTCCACGGGTCCGAAGAATTTCTCGATTTCGTCGGCCTTTTTCTCCCACTCGTCGCGCTTCATCACATCGTGAACGATGGTCTTGATGCGCGGATCGTTGGCGGGGAATTTCGGCAGCGCTTCGGCCCACTGGCTGTCGTCGTAGTTGCCGATCACGACCTTTGCGCCCGCTTCATGGGCCGCTTGCGCGATGCCCAGGCCAATGCCGCTGGAACCGCCGGTGATGTAGACGACCTTGTCTTTGAAATCGGTGATGGTGGGCTTTTGTGATTCGCCGCGATCAGGGAACTGCACCGACGAGGCGTCTTGCGCCGCCGCAGGTTTGGAGCCCAGCGCGCCCAGCGTGCCCACTGCACCAGCGGCCATCGCCGCGCCGCCCAGCATTTGACGGCGGCTCAGATTTTTCTTGTCCACTAGATGTTCCCCCCGATTAGTTTGAAATGGCAAACCGGGGATTCTGAACCCAATTGGCGCGTCAGCAAAGCCATTCGGCGGCTTTTTCTGACGGTCAGACTGTGGTCAGAAAATCTCATCCAATGGCTGATTCGGAGTTGTTCGGCTTGCGCCGCCGAGGCGGGAGGCGGTAGCCTCCGAAATTGTCAAATTTGACGGGTCAAATCAAAAGCCGGGGGCATATGTCGTTACGCCAGTTCTCGAATGGTCTTGTGGTGCTTGCTGCGGGTTTGGCAGTTGCGACTGCGGTGAAAAGCGCGGTGGCGGCGGAGGCGGAGGCTGCCGATGAGGCGGGGCTCGGTGAAGTCATCGTCACTGGCTCGCGTATTCGCACCACCGGCATGGAGATGCCCACGCCGGTGACGGTGTTGAGCCAAGATGCCTTGTCGGATCTCTCGCCGGGTAATTTCTCGCAAGCTGTGGTGAAAATGCCGCAGTTTTACAATAGCTCACAGCCGGTCACAGCTGGTCCGGCGGGCGGTGCGCTGAGCGCCACCACCGTCAATCTGCGTGGTTTGGGTAACAATCGCACGTTGACGCTGCTGAATGGGCGCCGCATGGTGCCGTTCAATTCCTTGGGCACGGTCGATATCGGCAGTTTCCCGATGGCGCTCACGCAGCGCATGGATGTGGTGACTGGAGGCGCTTCGGCGGCCTATGGCACCGATGCGGTGGCGGGCGTGGTGAACGTCATTTTGGATACTGGCTTTGAAGGTATCGATGTGCGCGGTCAGGTAGGTATTTCCGACCGAGGCGACAATCTCAACGAGGCCGTTTCTGTCGCCTTTGGTCATGGAATCACCGACCGCTGGCATGTGCTTGGATCGCTTGACTACAACAATCTCGATGAGGTCGGCAGCTACAAAGACCGCGAGTGGTTCCGTAGCTGGGGATTGATCAATCAGCAGGACGTACCGTTGCAACTGCTGTTGCGGCCAGATGTGGTTTCCACGCAGTACACTTGCGGCGGCTTGATCCTTGCGCCCGGCTCGGCGCTCAATCGTCTGGAATTCTTGCCGGATGGCAGCACTCGGCCGTTCCGCACCAGTACGTTGGGAGCGGTTGCGGGTGGTCAAGGCGCTCAGTCGGTCGCTCCGGAATACGGTGGCGGCAGCGGTTGCGATCCTCGCGCCGATCCGAACCGTGCGGGCGCTCAATCCGTGGTGCCGGGCACGCATCATCTGAGCGGATTTTTGTACACCGATTACGATGTCAACGACAACCTCACGGTGTTCGTGCAGGGCCTGTACTCCAATTCCTACTTCGCCTCGAATGGCAACGGCACGATCATGCAGGGGTCGACTGTCGGTACGATCTACAGCGGTAATGCGTATCTGCCTGCCAGCGTGCAGCAGATCATGGATCAAGAGGGTCGGGCGTCGTTTCAGCTGGCGCGTTACAACCTCGACATCGCGGGTGGGCGCATCCTGCAGACCAATGACACCATTTCGTTCACCACCGGCTTTGATTTGACGGTTCCGGGTGATGGCTACTTCAGCGACTGGAAGGTCAATGGTTATTACCAATACGGTCGCAACAACAACGATATAACCATCCGCAACTACACTCGTCAGGATCACCTCTATCAGCAACTCGATGCAGTGCGCGATCCGGCTGGCAACATCGTTTGCAACGCGACGCTGATGGGCAACCCGCGATACGCCGATTGCGTGCCCATCAACCTGTTCGGTTTGGGGAACGCTTCGCCAGAGGCTGCCGCTTATTCGATGGGGCCTGATCGCACGCAGCGTTCGCATGTGGTTGAGCACGACTTTGAGTTGGCGCTCAGTGGCAAGTTGTTTGAAGGTTGGGCTGGTCCGGTGGACTTTGCCTTGGGCGCTGACTATCGGGGACTGGCGATGAGTCAGAGCGTCAGGCCCGAAGGCATTCTGGAGCTGACGCTACCGGCCAACGATCCCAGTGTCGGGGTGCGTGGTATTCCGACGATTTCCACCGTACTTACTGCGGCGCAGGTCTACCAGAACGGCGGCATCACCAACACTCCCGGCGCTTACAGCGTTCGAGAGGCGTTCGCCGAGTTGAATGTGCCGTTGCTCAGGGGCGTGACGGGCTTCCAGACTCTCGATCTGAATCTGGCGACCCGCGTTGCCGACTACTCCGGCAGCGGCGAGATTTGGGCCTACAAAGGCGGCCTGAGCTGGACGATCTACGACGATCTGCGCCTGCGTGGCACGGTGTCGCGAGACGTGCGAGCAGCAACGCTGCAAGAGCGCTTCAATGAGGCTGGCGCGGGTGGTGGAGTTCGCGACCCCTTGTTGAATAACGAGGCCTACACGCCTTCGATCCTGACTGGCGGCAATCCGAATGTGAATCCGGAGGAGGCCGATACCTACACCATCGGTGCGGTGTATCAGCCCAGTTATTTGCCCGGTTTTTCCGCTTCGCTTGATTGGTACAGCATCGAGATCAATGACGCCATTGGGCAATTGAGCGCGCAGGAAATCGTTGATCGCTGCGGTGTGGCGCAGGTGGGCGCAACTTGCCAATTCATCACTCGCGACGCCAACACCAATCGAATCACGGCCATTCGCAGCACTTACATCAATATCGATTCACTGGCTGTCAGCGGCCTCGATCTGGAGCTTGATTACCAGCGCCCGGTGACGTGGCTCGGCGGTGATGAATCCATTGATCTGCGGGTGTTTGGCTCATACCTCGAAGAGCGCAGCAGGGGGCTCGGCGGTCAGATAGACGATATGGTTGGCGATATTGGTTCGGGTTATCCGCGCTATCGCGGCCAAGTCATTTTCTCCTATACCCATGGCAATCTTCGCACTTATCTGCGCGAGCAGTATCTGGACTCGGGTATTCGCAACCGCGGTTATGTGCTGGGCAACGTCAATAACTCCAACGGCACTACCATTGACGACAACCATGTGCCGGCGGTGTTCTACACCGACCTGCACTTCAACTACACGGTGCCGAGTGACAAGGGGCAGATCGAGATCTATTTCAACATCGACAATCTGTTCGACAAAGCGCCGCCGCCAGTACCGAGCTTTTCGCAGATGCTGGGTACCGGACATAGCAACTCTGGTCTGTACGACCAACTCGGTCGCCGTTACGTGCTCGGCGCGCATGTGGTGTTCTAAAAGCATTTAGAAGAGGAACGACATGAACAGACGCAATGGGGTGTGGAATTCAGCGCTGCTGCTGGCGGTGACGATGGCTGTCGCCGGTACGGCTGCCGCGCAGAACGTTGCCCGCCCGCCCGACATCACCGGCAACTGGCGGCTTGATAACGGCGAAGACCCCGGTCAACCGCCGCTGGCCGATTACCTGGGTATTCCCTTCAACGAGGCGGGCCGTTTTCGCGCCGACACCACGCCTGAATCGATCTGGGATACGCCGGAGAATCAGTGCCGGCCTCACTCGCTGCCGCATCAATGGCGCGGCGTTGGCGGTGCGCGCATATTGGCCGAACAGGACCCGCTCACCCGTCAGGTGCGCGCCTACCATCTGCAATACATGCGCTCGCTGGATCGGCCGATCTTCATGGATGGCCGCCCGCATCCGCCGGCCTGGGCGCCGCACACGTGGAATGGTTTTTCCACCGGTGAGTGGCAGGGCCAGACGTTGAAGGTCGTCACCACGCACGTGAAGGATGGCTATCTGAAGCGCGGCGGGCCGCAGACCAGCGACATGTATTCCTTCACCGAATACATCACCCGTCACGACGACATCCTGACGGTGGTGCAGGTGGTGGACGATCCGGTGTATCTGGAAGAGCCCTATGTGCTGTCGATCACGTCCACCTACGATCCGACGGGTGGCGGGCCGACGATGGAAACCTGCTCCGGTTCGGCGAGCGGGCAGAACGGTGGCAATGATCGCCATCGCGTGCCCACGTTCCTGCCGGGTCAGAACACTGCCATCGGCGAGTTCATCACGCGCGAAAACTGGATTCCGCTGGAACCCACGCGCGGCACCCTCAAGAGCACCTATCCGGAATACCGCACGGCGGTGCTGAACGGCAAGGTCGATGCGGCAAAGGTGGATGCACTGAGCGTGCCGGTGTCGAAGTCGGTCACCGATATCGCCGCGCGCGTGGCGGCGCAAAGTCCGAAGGATGGTCAGGTGCACGTGCTGCCGGTGCAGGGCAACATCTTCATGCTGGTGGCCGATGGCGTGAACATCACCGCTTCGGTGGGGCCGGATGGCACTGCCATCGTCAACACCGGTGCGGCGAACATGTCCGACAAGGTGCTGGCGGCGCTGGATCAGATCGCCTCCAGTGCGGTCAATCCCGCCGGGCCGAACAACTGCGCCGGGCCGTTCTGCCCGCAGGCGTGGGGCTGGTCCAGCCCGTACATCAATGCGGTCATTTCCTCGCCGCCGCCGCTTCGGGGCGTACGCTATGTGTTCAACACCAGCGCTGCGCCGGAGCATGTGGGCGGCAATGAAAAGCTGGCCGCTGCGGGCAATGTGACGCGCGGTGGCGGCACCGGGTTCGGTGGAGCGATCGAAGGGCTGGGGAGCCGGGCCAGCGTCGTCTCGCATGTGAACGTGCTCGACCGGCTGAGCAATGCCGAGCCCGCGTTGTCCGAAGAGGCGTTGCCCAGCGACACTTTTACCGGCGATCTGTACAAGCTGTCGGAATACGTGAACGGCGAGGCGGTGATTTTGTACGACGCGCCCAATGCGATCACCGATGGCGACAGCATCGTGTTCTTCCGCCATTCGGAGGTGATCGCTGCGGGCGATCTGTTCTCCACGATCAGCTATCCGGTGATCCGGGTGGACGAGGGTGGCACCATCGACGGCGTGATCGCGGGGCTGAATCGCATCCTCGATCTGGCCGTGGCCGAATACCGCTCGCAGGGCGGCACCTGGGTGGTTCCGGGGCGCGGACGGTTGTCGGATACGGCGGATGTGGCGGCTTATCGCAACATGCTGTCGGTGATCCGTGATCGCATCCAGGACATGGTGAAGAAGGGTCGGACGCTGGAGCAGGTCAAGGCGGCTCGTCCGACATTGGATTACGATGGTCGTTATGCCACCGCAGCCGCCGGTGACTGGACGGCCGACCGATTCATCGAGGCGGTTTACCGCAACCTCAAGGGGAAAAAGTGATGATCAACAAGTTTCGTCTTTCCGTCGCAGCAGTGGCGGCAGTGGCGGCCGTGGCTGCCTATGCTCACCATTCCTATGGCGCAACCTACGACACGAACAAGCAGGTCACGCTGACCGGCAAGCTCACGCAGTTCGTGTATCGCAATCCGCATTCGTTCGTGAACGTGGACATCACCAAGGGCGGCGAAGTGCAGCACTGGTCGGTGGAGTGGGGTGGATCGGCGCAGTTGGCCAATGCCGGCGTGAAGCGCGATTCGCTGAAGGTGGGCGATCAGGTGGAAATCACCGGCAACCCCTCGCGCGTGCCGGGTGAACTGCGGGCGCTGATGGTGGCGCTGGAGCGTCCGTCGGATGGCTTCTCCTGGGGTCGGCGTCCCGGCGAAACCGTGGAGTGATCATGGCAGCCGCAGCGAAAAAAAGAGCCAATCGGCTGGCATTGCTGGGGGCGGCGGCGTGTGCGCTGTGCGTTGCGATGCCGCTGTATGCCCAGCGACCGCCAGCCGGCAATGCGCCGCCGGCCACTCCGAAAGCAGCCGCTCCGATAGACCTCACGGGCTATTGGGTGTCGGTGATTACTGAAGACTGGAAATTCCGCATGGTCACGCCCAATGCCGGTGTGGTGGCGGCGATTCCGCTCAATCCGCAAGGGCAGCAGGTGGCCAGGCAATGGGATCCGGCCAAGGATGAAGCGGCGGGCGAGCAATGCCGCGCCTATGGCGCAGGCGGTGTGATGCGTATTCCCGGCCGCCTGCATGTGCAGTGGCAGGGCGAGGACACGCTGCAAATCGACACCGATGCCGGCACGCAGACGCGGTTGCTGCGTTTCCGGGGCGGCGCGCCTTCGGGCGATGCGCCATCGTGGCAGGGCAATTCCTCTGCGCAGTGGAATGCGGCGGGACGCAGCCTGAAGGTGGTCACGAATAACTTGAAGCCGGGTTACCTGCGCAGCAATGGCGCGCCCTACAGCGACAAGGCCGTGGTCACCGAATACTACGATCTGAATGAACTGCCCAATGGCGATCAGTGGCTGACCATCACCACGAAGGTGGATGATCCGGTGTATCTGACGCGGCCCTATCTGACCAGCTCGGATTTCAAGAAGCTGCCGGGTGCGGCCGGGTGGAACCCCACGCCCTGCAGCGCGGGCTGAAATCGCTTGCGTTTGAGAGGGCCGGGAAAGGCGTCAAACCTTCCTGGCCCGCCCCGCCCCCAGTCCGCACACGCCCTGCAACAGCGTCAGCGCCACCACGCCCAGCAAGCCCAGCGTCCAGCCGTGCGTGAAGTCGTGCGTGAGGCCGAATACGATGGGACCGATGGCGGCGATCAGATAGCCGAAAACCTGCGACATCATCGATAGTGTGGCGGCCGACTGCGGCGTTTTCGCGCGCAGCCCCATGAACGACAGCGACAGGATCAGGCTCGGCCCCGAGCCGCAGCCCAGCACGATCACCCACAGCACCGCCGCCTTCGGAGCCAGCAGGATGCCCAGCACGGCGAGGGTGGCAAGCCCAGCGGTGACCAGCGTCAGGCCGCGCTGATCGCGGTAGCGCTGCATCAGCGGCGGCATCGCAAGGCCGGCCAACAGCGCCGCCACTTGCAGCAGTGTCAGCAGCCAGCCCGCAGCAGCGGCCGTGAAGCCGGTTTCGCGCAGAATGGCGGGGAACCACGAGATCGAGATGTAGAACACCGCCGACTGCACGCCCATGTACGCGGTGATCTGCCACGCCAGCGCCGTGCGCCACGGCGACTGCGACGCCGCCGCGTGCGCCGAAGCCGCCTTGGCCGCCGTCTCCACCGGCGCGCGGCGCGCATGCGGCAGCCAGAACAGCGCGCCGATCACGGCCAGCACCACCCAGCTTGCCATCGACCCGCGCCAGCCGCCGGGCAGCCACTGCGACATTGGCACCGACACGCCGGAGGCCAGCGCCGCGATGCCGCCCATCGTCGTGGCGTAGGCGGTGGTGATCGACGGCACGCGCTCCGGGTAGTGCTGCTTGATCAGCACCGCCATCAGCACGTTCATCAAGGCGATGCCGGTGGCAAGCACCACCGTGCCGATGAACAGCGTGCTGACGAAGCCGGTGGAGCGCACCAAGAGGCCCGCGATCAGCCCCAACATTCCCGCCAGCAGCAGCCGTTCGGCTCCCATACGGCCCGCCAGACGCGCCAGCGGGGCCAATGCCGCGAAGACCATCACCGGCAGACTCGCCAGCACGCCGGCTACCGTGGCCGACAATCCCAAATCCTGCCGGATCGTCTCCAGCAACGGACCCACGCCGGTGACCGCCGGCCGCATGTTGGCGGCGACCAGCATCAGCGCAATGAAAAAGGCGCGTTGGGGCATGTTGGCGCGAAAGAGTAACAAACGCGGCCGGTTGATGGGGCGGCGCGGCGATTGATCTGCCGCCGCCGGGCTTCTGCCGCGCGGACGCCTAGCCGCCCAGCAGCGAGCGTTGCAGCGCTCGCAGGCGTCGCAATCGGCGGTGATGGACCAGCGCCGTCACGCCCATGATCGCCGCGTATATTGGCAGCACTATTGCGCCGGTCACGATGATCTGCGGCAAGCGCAGCACATCGCCCAGTTCCTGCCCGCTCTGCGCCATGCGCATGACGATGCCAATGGCAAGACCCACGATGTACACGCCCACTCCCAGCGGCGCGGCCAGCACATGCGCGCGGCTGCGGCGGATTGCCACATCCAGATAGGCCGCCGTGCTTTCATCGCGCGGGGCGCGCAGTCCGCGAGTGAGCCACAGCACCAGCGTCCACGCCACCGCCGAGTAGATCAGCGTCGCCACGAAGCTGTTCCAGCCCTGTTCGACGCGGCCTGCGAGCACCCGCCACAATCCCCAGCCCAGCACCGCTACATTGATTGCCACGGCGATGAAAGTGACTTGCACCTGATGGCGCGTTTGCGCATCCACGGCGCAGCGCAACGCTGTTACGTCCGCTCCGGCAGGAGAAGCAGCGCGCCACAGTTGTCGCAGATCGCCAAGCTCGTCGTCTGTATTCATGGGTCTTCTCCCAGTGCGATCCGCAATTGCGCGCGAGCGCGATTCAGCCGCACGCCAACATTGTTTTCTGAAATGCCCAGCACGGCGGCGATCTCCTGATAGTCGAGATCCTCCAGCGCGAGCACTACGACTTGCCGATGGTTCAGCGGCAATCGATGCACGGCTTGCAGCAGACGCTGCGAAGCCTGCTGGTTGTCGAGCGTTTGTTCCGGCGAAGCCATTGGGTCGGCCGGATCGAGTTCCAATTCGTCCAGCGAATCGTTGATTCGTCTACGGGAAAGGTAGCTCAGGCAACGGTTGTGAGCGATGCGGAACAAAAATGTGCGCGATGAACTCTCGCCGCGAAAGCGCGGTAACGCCTGCCACAACGCCAGCGCGATGTCTTGCACCAGGTCTTCCTGCTCGGCCATGCGGCCCGCGTAGCTGGCGGCGAGGCGTCGCAGCGCCGGCAGGTTTGCCGTCAGCAGTGCGTGGAACTGGGTTTCGCGGGTGTGCCTGTCCATTGTCGATGCATGCAGTCTTGCGAAGTGACGTAAACTTACACGCACATTGCTGTAAGAACGCAGCGCTTGGCGGGACTATTCGGGTCGACAGGTCAAGTAAACCAAGGATTCCACTCTCCATGACCCCTGTGCAGATGCTTGTCGCGCTGGCAACCGCGCCGCGCCGCGCCTTCGAGTCGCTGGCGCAAAAACCCAATTGGCTGTTTCCCTTTCTGCTGGTGCTGGTGGCCACGCTGGCGGTAACCGTGTGGTATTACCTGAAGGTGGATCTGGTCTGGATAACCGATATGCAACTGCGCGCCAATCCGCGCACGGCGGCGCTCACCGAAGCGCAACGTGAATTGCTGCTTGCCAGGGTGAAGCAGTATTCCTCCGTCACGGTGTGGAGCGCGGTCATCGCGGTGCCGATCATGTTGCTCGCGGTGCGCGCGCTCGAAGCGTTGTGGTACTCGCTGGCCGGCAAGATAACGAACGTGGATCGCGGCTTCAGGCAATGGTTCGCGCTGGCGAACTGGACCAGCGTTTTCGGCGTCATCGCTGTGATTCCGGCGCTGATTGCACTGGCGATGACCAGCGGCAATCAGATCGAACCCGGCATCATTCAACCGCTGTCGATCAATGAGCTGTTCCTGCATCGCCCGATGGGCGCGCCGGGCTATCAGTTGTGGACCAACCTGAATCTGCTGAGCTTCGTTGGCGCGGCGCTTGCCATCATCGGCGTGAAAACCTGGTCGGCGCGTTCGTGGTTGTTCTCTGCGATCTTCGTGCTGTTGCCGGCTGCGATCATTCTGGGCATCGTCGCGATGTTCATGCTGCGATGAACGCCTGGGCAAAATGGCTGGCGGGGCTCGTGGTGTTGGCGTTGATCGCCGTGCCGGTGGCGCTGCGCGTATCGCGCGGCGGCGAGGTGAAGCAGGCGCAGATCGAGCGCGTGCGCAAGGAGTTGATCTCGCCCACCATCCTGGCCTCGGGCAGCCTCACCTATCAAACCGAAATCCGCATGGTGTCGGAGGTGATGGGCCGCGTGCAGGAGATTCGCGTCAAGGAAGGCGATGTGGTGAAGCAGGGGCAATTGTTGCTGCGCCTCGATCCGGCCACCGTGGCTGCGCAAGTGGCGCAGCTTGAAGCCCTCGCGCAACAGGCCAAGCTCGGCATCGACCGTCAGCAGGTTCAGTTGAACACGCTGGAAACGCGCATGCAGCGCTACCAGCAATTGCGCGATCAGGCGGTGATCGACGCCAACACCTATGACGACATGCGTTCGCAGCGCGATCTGGCGCGCGTCGAACTCGACAGCTCGCGCGAGAATCTGCGCCAGACCGAAGCGCAGTTGAAGCAGGCGCGCGAACAATTGGCGAAGACCGAACTGCGCGCGCCGATAGATGGCCGCGTCACGCAGCTGACGATCAAGATCGGTGAAACCGCAGTGCCCAGCGTCACCAGCATCGCCGGCTCCGATCTGATGGTGATTGCCGATACTTCGGATCGCTACGCCGAAGTGAACGTGAACGAAACCGATGTGGCGCGCGTGGCGGTGGGTCAGCAGGCGCGCATCGTGCCGGCGGCGTTTCCCGACTCGTCGTGGGCGGGCGTGGTTGAAACGGTGGCGGTGTCGCCGCGACAGGTGGCCGGTCAGGGCAAGACCTATCCGGTGAAGATTCGCCTCGAAGATTCCATCGACGACAAATTCCACACCGGCATGAGCGCACGCGCCGAAATCATCACGCGCCAGGGCGAGGCCACTGCGCAGGTGGCGGTGCCGGTGCAGGCGGTGCGCTATGAGGAGTCCACCGAGCCGAATCAGGTGGGGCAGGCCAGCGTGTTCGTCGTGGACAATGGCCGCGCCGTCAAGCGCGTGATCGAAACGGGTCTGGCCGACGATACCTACATCGCGGTGACGAAGGGCGTGGCCGAAGGCGCAGACATCGTCACCGGCCCGGCGCGCGTGCTGCGCTTTTTGCAGGACGGTGATCGCGTCGAGCAAGCCCCCGGCGCCATTGATGATGCCGCCGCTGCCACCAACACCGCCGACACCGCGACCGCCACGCAATGATCGAACTGCGCGGCATCGGCAAGATTTATCGCCTTGGCGACATCGAGTACCCGGCGCTGGCCGATATCGACCTGACCATCGGCGACAACGAATTTCTTGCGCTGACCGGCGCTTCGGGTTCGGGCAAATCCACGTTGATGAACATTCTGGGCTGCCTCGATACTCCCAGCACCGGCCGCTACACGCTCGATGGCGATGAAGTAGCCGGCCTGAACGACGACCAGTTGGCGCAGGTGCGCAATCGCAAGATCGGTTTCGTGTTCCAGAATTTTTATCTGATGCCGCGCATGACTGCGCTCGACAACGTGGCGCAGCCGTTGATCTATCGCGGCATCGCGCCCGCCAGGCGCCGCGAACATGCCGCGCGTGCGTTGCAGCGCGTGGGGCTCGCTGATCGCATGCGTCACCGGCCCAATGAGATGTCCGGCGGGCAGCGTCAGCGCGTGGCCGTGGCGCGTGCGCTGGCGGGCAATCCCGAATTGCTGCTGGCCGATGAACCCACGGGCAATCTCGACAGCCGCACCGCCGG
>JAITMN010000060.1 GCA_031277355.1 Nevskiaceae bacterium
GTCGATCCAGGGGCTTGCGTCCGGAATTTCGTTTGCGCCGACGCTTTGGCTTGGGCAGCAGCGGTTCAACGATAGCCCATAACTCATCATCAACCAGTTCTTGTGCCATCAATCCCTCACGCCGTCATCACGACGAACATGAGTTTGCACCAGACTAATTCATTTTGTTAGATGCTCTAAGACTCTGTGCGTCGTGCCACTCGAGGCTCATGAGTACCCATGTTCCCTCCGCAAAGGGCGCTTTAGGTGTCTTGGCGTAATAGTTCCATGGGTAGTTCCCGCCCGCAGGTGCGCACCCTTCTTGACGTTTGCGCCACCCTTTCTCTTGAGAGGTAGTCAAGAATCCAGCGATCTGCCCCCTGAATATCCCCATGACTACAAAATATTTCGATTCTGCGGTTGAACCATTTTCAAACTCGTAATCAAAGATCGAGTAGACATCCCCATGCTGGATACCGGAAGGAAGCGTCAACTCAGCATCAGGTGAACGCGTTCTCTTTCTTTCACCAGCTCCTTCAGATCATCAAGTGGAAGCTCTTCGCCCTTTTCGCCAACGGCCACTTCGCCATCCAGAAGGTCAATTGCTGGCCGACTGACTCCCTACTTTATTGCCTCGGGAGATGGCTTTTTTCCAAGGGCCGAACTTGTTGTGAGAGATATCCGTCATCTCATCGGCCTTTGCCTCGCGGAACACCTCCGCAAGATACTCAGCTACAAGCTGTTCGCGCCGCGTCAAAAAACGATGCCTGTAAGGTGCCCTCGGGCGGATTGAGCCGGGAATGTGGCGAACGGTGTGTTGATAAGCTTCCAATTTTTCAGGGTCAGTATCTATCGTTACTTCAAACTCCGACTCGATACGCTGATGTCGCTCAACACTAAACCGGCGGTGCAATTCTGACTCAGGGTTTCCAAACTCCTGATCTAAGGATGCGGGCACCGGCCCAAAGGGCCACGCCTCGTATCGAAGCCCCGTCACGGTGTTTCCAGTTCTACGAAACACCAATAGGTCAAGGTAATACAGCAGCTTGAATAGCTTGAGCTTCCCAGCGTATTTCACGTTACGCGAGAAATAGGCTAGAGCCTCGTAAACCTTCTCTTGTGCAAAAGGGTCGCCCATTCGGAAACTGTAGCAGAGCGGGCTATACCAGTTCTGTGTCTAAATCTGCAGATTACAGCCAGTTATTCATTGGCAGCTTTACGACAACACAACCTATAGTGGTAATTCGCCTACGTGCCGCGCTCGCGCCACAATATCCGGTAGTGCTGCGACGCGGCGGCCAGGGGCTAGAGAGCGGCGCCCGCCGCGTTCGTCGTATTGTTTGAGCAATTCCCCTGCCCGCCTGACGGCGCGAGCGCGGATGCGTGGAGGAATGTGTGTGGGGCGTGAAGGGAATGCGCCACGCCCATAAGAGCGCGGCGTTACCATTCAATGACAGTGACTCGTCCCGGTCTTGTGGTCCATGTGGCAGCACAATCCCTGCGGTGAATCCTTGCGGCAACCACCGCCATGAGCCGAAGCAGTAACAGGCATCAACGTTGAAACAAGCAGCAGCGCTGCAACGATACGCACCAGCATGAGCAATCTCCATCTGTAAAGATGGGGCGCATTTGATCCGGCTTGGGCGGGTCAGTCACTCGGGCAATCCCTGACAACACGTCATCTGCCCGTGACACCCATCACATCGAGGCGGGGATCGGGGAATGGATTAGGGTATGCAGAGGATGCGGGGCTATTTCTGTCCAGAAGAGCCGAACAAATACCCCAGCGCCAAGCCAATTACCCCGGTCAGCGCGGAGAGCAGCTTGAAGAAGTTCTCGTTTAGATCGCCGGCGCCGCGATACATCACACCGAATGCCACGAACAACATGATGAAACTAAGAATGACAGCGATTGCCGCAATGTTTCCGGGCTTCTCTTGGATTGAGCCGAATATCTTTCCCAGCCATCCGTGATGCGCCTTTTGCGTTTCCTGCGCGTGCCAAAATTCCAGTTCCTTCTCGGCCAATTTGCCGTCTGTATCAGGCTCTACGGGATCGACCGCGCGAGCCTGATTTGGCGAAATTACTGACGCATCAGCGTCTTTCTGGTCTTGCAAGTCCAACGAAGTATTCCTGAATCGTGGCGTTACTTATCGTTGGCTCTCCCCTTTCCCTAGCGATCGCCCACGGAGAGCCGCTCATGTGTGTCATTGCGGACAGCTTGATAGCCGATGATCCGATGTACTTCTCCCACGTCAAATCCAAAGTATCTCTAAATCCCGTCGCTGACGCAGAGGGAACAAATGCCTTGAATGTGCCGGATTGCTCATCAAGCATCGGTATGTATTCCGATACTCGATTGCCTCCATATTTCTTCGTGGAATGATAAAGGCTTGCCACGACTGGGCCGTATTTCCACGCCTCAAAAGGCTCAAAAACAGCAGGCTTTGCGTAAATAGCAAGATGCCAGCCGTTCAGAAACCAAAGCAGCTTTTGTAACTTCATCGGCGTTACATCCGGCCTTCCCTCTTTGAAGGCTCGCTGCAAGAGCGCGTTGGCGGCAGTGGCGGCGCTAAAGGTCATCTTGATTCGCCTCGGCCCCGCAGTCTACCTCGTCAACCAGAGGTTGTCTCTCGGGCGCTGCAACAGTCCCAAGACCTGCCGGGCGGCGACTCAGGGGAAGGCTGAGGACTGTCGTGCGCGTTTGGCGGGACGGACGCGGGACCAGCCAGCAAGGGCAGCGGGAAGCCGACAGTCCCGCCGCCCTTGCCGGCCTTGCGAATCAGTCTCCCGCTGCCTCCCGACTGCCCCACAGCACATCCGCATCCAGCCTGGCGTGGACGCCCTCGGCCAGCACCATGACACCGCCCAGCGCATCGTAGGTATCCATTGCTGAGGTGAGTTGTTCTGATGCCTCCTGCATGGCAGTCAGCAGGGCAATGACTTGACGAAGCTCGCGCTGCCGCATGGAGAGCGCGTTGCGGATTGGCTCGGGCAGTTTGCGAGGAGTGTTCATGGCCCAACATTCCCGATTCGCCCGCCACGTCCCTGCCACTCGTGCAGGTAGCTCATGCCGATGTTCATTTTCATCAGCGCCTCATCAACCTGCGTCCAGCCGGTGACCAGAACATCGTAGAGAAGCTGCGCGGCGTGTCGCAGGTCGCTTTTCGCCTGCTCGTCAGGCAACGTCTCGGCCCAGTTGCGAATTTCTATGGCGAGGTTTTGAGCGACATCGATGGTGCGTTTGTTGCGCGGAACATCATCCGGCACGATCAATCGCTCAAATGTTGGGCTTCCCGGTGCAGGAACATGGATCGTTACGGGCCGACGCTTCGGATTGCTCATACCGCACCTTCCGGGGTTGCGCCCATGGCACGCTCAATGAACTGCGCGGAGTCACTCTCAATCCGTTCGAGCGACTGGATGACAGCATCAAGAGAGGCGGCTACGGTTTCGGCATGCGCTTCGAATTTCTTTTCCGGGACGGCGGCAACTTGCTGGAAGCGGGAGGATTCGTCTCTGGTGATGCCGATGTCTTTGAGCGTGGTTTCGGGCGGAGGCGTCGGCCTCGCGGTCGCATCGTGCGGCCGTGATTTTCTGTCGCTGGTAAATGTCGCATCGTGCGACATTTCAGGTGCCTTGCCTTTGCCTTTCGTCGCTCGCTCACCACGCATCGCCATATCGCGCAGCAATTCCCCGCATTTGCGCTCGGCCCTTACCTTGATCTCGGCAAGCTGCACCTCCGCATCCTTGTTGTTGGCCTGCTTGGCATAGGCGCGCAGAGCTTCGGCCTTGTCGCGCATGTTCTTGGCTTCGTCTACACGATGGCAGGCGGCAATCGCCGTACACATCTCGTCGTAGCGCGGCAGCCGAACGCCGGCCGCCGGATGCTTTGCTGGTAGCTGGGCGCTCATGGCTGCACCTTCACAGGCGGCCGCGCGTGCCGTTCATGCTCGTGCAGTTCTTCGGCGTAGCCCAGCGCGTCGCGCAACCAAGTCAGGATTACGCGGCGTCCGCTGCGGAAGGTCTCGCTGTTCCGCTCGCCGCAGTCGGGACCGGACAGATCAACCGCCCGCAGCAACTCGATAACGTTGCGGCATTCGTGCAACACATATTCGACTTCTCCTGTGTCGCAGGGGTACAAGGGTGGTTGTTTGACCTTGGAGACGCTCATGCCGCATCTCCGGCGCTCTCCCTCTCCTTCCTTATCCGATCAATCTCCCCTTCCCACCAGATAATGGCTTCCTTGTCTCGCTCTCTCCGGCGCTGGTATCTCGCAACGGCATTGATCGCCTTGCAGAGTTGAATCTCATAGCTACTTGCCAATGCCGATTTGCACTGGCGCTTGGGCTTCGTAACAGTGGTTTGAATTGCGCGGGGCTGTCCCGCAAGTGGGAATTGAATAATGGTGGCTGTAGCCATGATTGACCTCGCATACGTTTTGGTTTTCCAACCGCCACTACGACGCCAATCGTATAGAGGCGGCCCGACAGGATTGGCGTACCGGGAACGTCGCGAGACAACCGGCGGGCATTGCTGCCCTCCCATCGGGCCGCCAAACATGACCCAACAAAAAAGCCGCATAACCTGATGCGGTTGCGGCTTTGCGCCGCGACATTCAACGGGACGCCAATCCCGGCACCAGATTTTGCCGGTGCGATAGCAATACTGCCACAACCATCGTCAGTGGTCAAGCGGCACGTTGCCCTATATCGGTACGCGATATAAAATCGCGCCCGTGGCAATCCAGTCCTTCAAGTGCAAAGACACCCGGACCCTGTTCAGCGGTACCCGCGTCAAGCGGTTCGTGAACATCGAAGCCGTGGCGCGACGCAAGCTCACCGCTTTACACGCAGCGGTTCACTTGCAGGATTTGGCTTCGCCACCGGGCAACCAGCTTGAGGCGCTAAAGGACGACCGCAAGGGGCAGCACAGTATTCGGATCAATGGTCAGTGGCGAGTGTGCTTCGTTTGGACAGACTCCGGCCCTGCGAATGTTGAAATAGTGGACTACCACTGACGGAGAATGACGATGGCAAAAAAGCTCAAACCCATCCACCCCGGTGAAATGCTGCGGGAAGAATTCATGATCCCGCTGGGACTGTCCAGCAACGCACTGGCGCGGGCCATTGGCGTGACGCCTGCGCGAGTCAATGACATTGTCCGCGAGCGTCGGGGCATCACAGCCGATACCGCGCTGCGCTTTGCGCGCTACTTTGGCACCAGCCATGATTTCTGGATGAACCTGCAAAGCCATTACGATGTGCTGGTGGCAATCAACGCGGCGGGCAGAACAATCTCGCACATCAAGCCGATGGCGAAGGCAGCCTGACCAATCAGGCAAACCCTGAATCGCTATCGAGTGTGCTGCCTTTCCAAGCATCTGCCCACCGTGTGCTGATATGGTTTGCCTATGGAATCTCACCCGTTCGCGATTGTCGTCACGTCTGACCAGTTGAAGGTCATTGGCCTCGTTGCGCTGCTTGTTTGGTTCTCGCCAATTTTCCTTGCCATTTGCCACCTCTGGATTGAACAGGCTGGTGAGGCGATCCGGCAATTCAGGCCCTACCCCACGAACTGCCCGGAATTTCGCGGTCGCCGCAAGGTAGCCCTGCTGGTTATCTGCACGACGGCGGCCACCTTCGGTGCAGCCATCGGTTCGGAACATGGCGGCCCAATCCTATCGGCCCTCATCGGTGCGGCAGCCTTCTTTGTGGTTGCCGCAGTGGCCGTGCATTGCTACATCTGGCTGATGATGAGCGCCGGGCTTATGCAGGGCCCGGCGCCGCGTACTCGATGGGGCGGCGCGATTCTTGCTGGTCTTGGCGTTTGCGCTTTGACCGTCGCGGTTGGCGTGATAAGCCGACAGTTTCTATAGCCGTCATCAGTAGCCCCGGGTTGGGTCTGTGCCGCTGGTCGCTTCTGGCAACTCCGTAGACGGATCGATCCACTCTCTGCCGGTTTTCGTCGTAAGCAAGCCAGCAAGAATGATCCACTGCTTTGTACCAAGCTGCATCCGCACCAACTGACGTAGCTGCGTGCGCTTGGCGGGGTCAAGGATCGCCTGGGCAAGCGCCAGAGTCCCGCGCTCCACGGCCTTCTGCTCGCCCGCATCCCGAATCGACTGAATGGGGCTTGTGAACCAGCGAAGCGCCGTCAGCCCCGCGCCTGTTGCGCCCTTCAACTGGCCTGCAATCTCCAAGTCCCGCATCGTGTTGGAGCCTGCGTTGGGCGTGCGGGCCATCGCTTGCGCAACCTCCATCAGATCATCAAACGCTTGAACGCTGCCCGGCGGCAGCATGGCAGCTATCTTGTCTTTGTCCTGCGGTGTACCGATGAGCGCCTGACGCAGTTTGCCCGCCGGGTTCACCGCACCGCCGGTTTGCGTTTCCCGCAGCGCCTTGTTCCATCGCGAGGCGACCCACTGGCGCACCAATCCGTTCCACGCATCCTCTCCGCCTTGCTGCCGAACGATGGAGGCGCGCGTGGCGCGAATCTCTGCTGCCGTGACGCTCTGATCAGCGAAGATGCGCGCCGCGGCGGTAGCGGCCTTGGGATTGGTGATGCGCGCCAGAACACCTACGGCGCTGTCCTCAAGCGGCTCGATGGATTCGCGTGTCATGCGAGCGTAGGCGGCCTGCGCCTGTGCAAATTCCGGGCTTGCCGCTTCCAGCTTTTGACTCAGGTCATCTCTGGCCTGCGTCAAGATGCGCGCCTTGTTGTTCTCGCTGCCCTTGAGGGCTTTGGCGATCTGATCATCAATGTCCTGCTGCACCAGATGCCAGAAGGCAAGCGAGTCCTCACCCTTGCCCTGCAAACCACGCTGCAAGACCGGATCGCGCTGCACGCGCCCTGCAACCCATTTCAGGGCCGGATCAGCCTGTAGAGACTTCACCACGTCAGCGGCAAGCGAAACCTGCCCTGCGGCCTCGTACAGCGGCCGCACCGCCTGATCGCGCGACTCTTTGGCCGCTTCGATCACCATGCGCGCCGCGCCCACTCCTTTGGTGCCAAACACCTCCGCAGGGGCAGCGCGGGCGATGGAATCCATCGTCCGGTTGATCGCCGCCTCGAATTGCCCGTTAGCCGCCTCATCGGCAGCCTGCAACAGTTCGGCGCTCTTGCCGGGAAAGCGCGCCGCGTAGGCGCGAATGGCAATCAGCTTGCTGTTGCCGCTGGCCTGCGCCAGATCAAGATCAATGCCGGTGGATTGCTTGAGCCTGTCGCGTGTGACCTCTGCCGCCCGTGCGTTGCCCGGCGTGAAGTCCACGATACGGCCAGAGTCGACAAGGGTGGAGGAGCCTTTGCCGATAGCGCCGCCGGCAAGGTCGGTAACGCCTTCTACTGCCATCTCCCCAAGAACACTGCCCGCCGTGGCGGGCTCATCAAACACCAGTTGCGAAACACCGCGCTTGATTCCTCTGCCGCCGGCGGCGCCAATGGCTGAACCACTCAGCGGATTGCCTGTGGCGAACGATCCGGCGATGCCACTGACAATCTCAGGCCCATTGCTGATCACGCCCGCAGCAAAACGCCCAAAGCCTCCAGTGGCCAAGCGCAGTTGCCCGTTTTCATCCACGTAGACCGGCTTATCGTCAATGAACCCCACGCGGGTGATGCCCTGCGGATCATCGGGAAACAGATTCTCGGCCAGTACGCGCCGGCGTGTTTGCATGTCAGCCGGTATTGCCGATTTCAGAGCAGCGCCAAAGCCACCACCGCGAGCAGGCTGCAAGGGCGGGGCGATGGTCTGCATGTAATTGTCGATCGGAACGCCATCCGGGTCTTGCTGCGTGATGGGCTTGGCGTAGTACGGATCAGTCTTGCTCAGCTCGTCATACGCCTGCGCTCGTTGCAGTCTCTCCACATCCACCACGTTTCGGGTGTTGGCGGTGCGCTCGGCAAGCGCTTCATCGAACGTGATGGGGCGCTGGCGATTGTTGTCTGCCGGTGCGCCGACTCCCTGACCGACGCGCAGCGCATCATCAATGGTGATGGAATCAGCCATCAGCGTGCCAGCCCAAATTCCTGATTGGCACGCTGGATCGCCTGCTGTTTGGTTTCAGGCGTACCGCCGAGCGATTGCCATATCTGATTGGCGCGCTGCTCATAGACCTGATCGATCGCGTCCAGTGGCATTACTTGGGAGAGTTGATTCACACTGCGCACACCGACACCGTTCTTGAGCGCCCAGTTAGCGCGCATCGTGGCGCGCGTTGCATCCTTCACGGACGATGCGTACTTGGCCATGAACTGCGTGGGGCTGTCGTCATCACTTGGGATGCCCTTCTTTAGCCGATCAATCTCGGCCGGAGAAACCGCTGCGCCACTCAACCGATTGACGATGGCGGACAGATTTCGATTGGCTTCCGAGCGAAACGTGGAGAAGCGATCCAGATAGATGCGCTCCTGCGGGGTCATGTTTCCAAGCACGCCGCCGGCAATATCTTTGATTCTCAGGCCGGCTCCCATTGCGCGGCCTTGAACAGTGAGAAACTTCGGATCGAAGGATTTGCCAATGGAGTTGAGTCGGTCGAGTTCATCAGCGGCCCCGACCAACGATTCCTGCAACTTGTTTCGCGTCGGTGCAGTCAGCTCATCTGGGCCGATGTTCCCGCCATCGCCGCCGATCTGAATGACCGAGCCATCCGGGTTCGTGATACTGATGCCTTTGTCCTTGCGAGCGCGAAGGAACTGCGCGAACTCCGGGTCGCGCTGCGCAAGGATGAACTCCTCGTAACTGCTGGGCTGGCCGGCAGGCTTCTGATAGGGCTGCTGACCGATTGCCTGCGGGCGAGGGACAAACACCGGCCTGCCATCCTTGCCAGTGATGGTTTCAAGCTGCACATCGGCCTGAGGCGGCAGTAGCGGCTTGTTCTGCGCCACAAGCTGCGCGGCGATGGCGCGCACTGCTTCGGGATCGGCTCCATCAAGCGATGCAGGATCAAGGCCGGTGATGCCAAGACGCTCAAGCTCAGGAAGCACGGCGCGCGTCTGCACTATAGGCTCTTGCGAGTCCACAACCGATTGCGCCAGCCGCGTCACCGTGCCGATCCGATCAAGCTGCTGCTGCTGGTCGAACGTCGTGGCCGCCCGCTGCTCTTGGGCCGCAGCGCGCTGCTGCTGCTCGCCGAAGTACATGCGGTTCAACTGGCGGTCGAGCGCGGTCTCGCGCATGCCCTTGATCGTCTCGGCGGTTTGAATGATGTTGCCCAGATCAAACGTCTGGCCCAATGCGTAGTTAGCCATTACGACCCCCACATGCCCGACAGGCTCACCGTTGGCATGCTGTAATCAAGCCCGCCATAGTTGGTGATGCTCGATGGCAGGGTGTAGCCGGGCTGCTGGCCGCCCATGTACTGCGACATCAGGTAATTGGATATGCCGCCCTGAATCGCGTTGTTGATGCCGGTGCCGGCAGTCATGATCCCCGAAGCACGCGCATTGCCGGCGGCCATGTTGATGTTCGCCATGTTGCCCGCCGCGTTCGCGCCAGCGTTGACCGCCGTATTCGTTGCGGTCTGCCCAAGCCCTGCCTGCGCCATGAGCTGGTTGACGTAGTTGTTGTACTCCTGCGAGGCAAGGCCCTGCGCGAACTGGCTCGTGGCCGCCAGCGTGTTACCGGAAGCCAAGCCACCGCGCGCCGCCGCGCTGCGCTCGATGGCCTGCTGGCCCTGAGCAAGGTTGAAGGCGTAGCCGGGTGAGGTGAAAAACGGCGATGCGTCCGGGCCGCTGCTGGTGCTGCCTGAGCCTGTCACCTGCATGCCGCCGCCGATGTCGCGGATCGTGCCGTCGGGCATCACCACGCGCGATGCACCGGGGAATGGGCTGCCCGATGTTGCGCCACCAGCGCTGACCTGCGGCGTCGATGATCCGCCATAGCCGAAAAGCTGCCACAGCCGGTTCAGCGCCTGATCGCCGGTGGCCCGCTGCAAGGCGGTGTCCTGGCGCATCAGGTCAAACTGGCGCTGCTGCTCGGCCAGCGACTTGTTCGCAGCGCCGGTCTGCGCGCTGGATGCTTGCTTGCTGGCGATCATTGAGCCGGCCGCGCCGACTGCTGCTGCGGCGATGCCCCATATTTCAGCCATTGAATATCCCCTCCAGCATCACAAAGTGACACGCCCACACCATGCGGCCGGATTCGGCATCGCCGCCGAATCCGTGGCGCGGCACGCGAGCGTGGAACAGCGGCGCGTCGAAAATGACGGCTCGATTGAACGCGCCATCAACGAATCGGGTTTGTTCCCAATCATCAGGCGATCCACGCACCATCTCGGCTTTCAAGCGATCAAATTCTTGTTGATCGCAAGCCATGTCGGCAAACGAGTGCATCCGCTCGGCCCCGGTCCTGCGGTTGCGATAAAAGCCCGTGCCGTAGCAATCATCGTGATGCGACAGATAGACAACGGCTGTGAATTCTCCGGCCTCTCTGTCGCTGTGAACGTATGCCCCTTCGGTGTCTTGGTTGGTTGAGCGAAAGAACATCGTATTGGGCACCATCGGCTCACCCAAGGCACGCATGAGCGGCGCTAGCAGCAGCGCGTGATTGCCATAAAAGCTCATGCCGTCATAAACCGACGATCCGACATCACCCTTATTGGGACGCCATGCGCCAAAGCCAGAGGCCAGCGCGCTGTGCCTCGCCTCGTTGGCAAAGGGCGAGAAATCATCCAGCACCACCACGCCATCGGTGCGCAGTTCCTGAATCAGCGTGCGCTTCATACCCACGCTGCCGATCACCGCCCCGGTTACTCCGCACATGGGGGAAGCTCCTCAATTCAGCAACGCCGCGGTGGGCGCTGAGTGACTATTCATACTGGCGATCCGCGCTGCCTCGCCTTGGCAGATTCGTAGCAGCCTTACCAAGCACGCAAGCCGGTCAAGAACAAGGCCCACGTGTCCGCCGGCCAGCAGCATGAGCGCTTGAGGGGGCAGGAGCAGCGAGTCGGATTTCGTGTTCAGCAGGTCCGCAGCCACCTGCGCATCCCTTGCCAACGTCTCGACCTGGTGGAGAAGTTCCGTCATCGCCTGATCGCAGTGCTCGCCTTTGTAGATCAGGTCGGACAGTGCGGCGAAGATCGGATCACCCTCGTCTATGGGAAGCGTGGCATATACGGTGCCATCTTTCCCGCTTTTTGTGGAGAGACAAAAGTCAGGGGAATCGGCAGAAGTGTTCGTTTCGTTCATGACAGCCGACGCTATCAAGTTCTGCGCGAAGCACTGAAACGCAAGTACGCATCAAATGCGCATCGCTGAAACCGCCTCGGCGCGGATCGCCTTCAGGTGTTGTTGCACGCAGCGAAGATTCGGATACCCATAGGCGCTCAAGTAAGCCTGTCCGGCATCGCCGGCGTTCTTCAGTCCCCATTGCAGCGTCTTGGCGGGTGGATGCCGCCCGCTGGCTTCGTCCTTGACCCAAAGGAATCTCAAGGCTTCACGCAGCAAGCGGCCTCGCTGAATCTTGCGCGCGCGGTTTGCGGCGAGGTTCGCCTGAGAGTTGGCTGCGGTGCCGCGGCGGCCCTTATGCGCCATCGCCCGCAGATGGCAGACCATACTTGCCCTCCCATGCCTCGTCGCTCATCGGCTCGGCCGACACAGTGCCCACGCGCAGTTCCCCGACGTGCTGCGTCGCCGCCAGGTCGGGCAGAGATTTCCTCAGCAAGCCCAGCGCCGCCGTCACTTGAGTGGGGTCATTTCCACCTTGCCAAGCACATGATCCGTCAGGCGGTTCACGAGCTGACTGGTCCTGATACGATCCCTCACGATTTGCGGATGCCACAGTTGCTTTCGAGCGGCCATCAGTGGCTCTCCATCTTCAAGGCCCTTTCTTCGGTACCCAGCTTCGCTACTCGCATAAGTTCTTCGTCGGTCATTTCTTCAACCGGCTTGCGCTGCGCGGCGTCGGTGTACTCGATGGCCGATAGACGCGGATGCACGAACGGCGCGGCGGCCTTGGCCGCATCCATACGGGTTTGCACGTCTTGCTGCTCATCCCTCATCACGGCCAGCAGGTAATCGAGCGGCGTAACGCCAGCAGCAGCGGCGTCCTGAACGTGTCTTGATCGCCTATCCGTGAGTCCTCGCGGGCGGCCGGCGGGGTTGCCTGACCGACCGGGTTGAAACCTCGCCATCATTGATCTCCTTCTGTTCTGAACAGCCAACCTCACCACGGCGGTCTTTCGCTTTCTTGGCTTGCAACAAGGTTCGCAGCCAGCGCCGCCCATGCCTCGATGCTGCCTTCGACTGTCCATTCGTACCCTGACCACGCAGCGCTAGGTGAAAGCATGGTCGACACCGGCCACACCGCGCGCCATTCGTCGCGGTCGCGTCGATAGAACAGCACGGGCAGCAATCCAGCCGCTCGCGCTTGCGCCTCAGCCTGCCGCCACCACTGGCACAGATCAGCCCTGCCTGCCGATGCGTGCCGCTTTACTTCGACGGACCAGCCGGGGACGCCATCCAGATCACTGTCGCCCTCGTGCTGACGGACGCGGCGGCGTACATCCCAGCCGGTCAGGTCGCGCACGATGGAGGCTATCTCGCGCTCGCCGCTCTTGCCCTTGGAGCGTGACTTACTACCCATGCTCACCCTCAATGGCCTGCCGCTTGCGCCGGACGTGGTAGGCCGACAGCACGCCATGCACCACCACATCGACAGATGCGCGGGGCTGGCCTTCCCGGTCGGTCCATGCCTTCGGTGTCATCTCGCCCGCCAGCGCCACGCTGTCGCCATCCTCAAGGGCCAGCAGCGCCGCGCGTGCCGATTCACGGAAGGCGATGCAGTCCGCATGGATCATCTCGCCCTTGCCCGTGGCGGCCCGCAGCTTGGCCGTGACGAAGGGCTTGCCGCTGGTGGCGCCTGTCCGGGCCACGGGCTTGCCGGCGAGTTTGCCGCTAACGAGTCCGTCAATCATGAGACACCTCGCAAGGTTGTTGATCTATTGCGCCATTGCGCCGCTATTGCGCCAGCGCAATAAGGGAAAGACGGGTAGGCGCATAGGCGCTCTATTGCGCCATTGCGCCGTTCCCTATAGGGCGGCGCAATAGAAACGGCGCAATAGAAACGGCGCAATCAATCATGGGGGCGCTCTGCGGCAGGTTTGGCGTTCGGCGCAATAGATTCCAGATATTGCGCACGTGCGCCCTTGCGGTCGGGGTGCCCCGCGGGCAAATCTGTGAGGCGCACCAGCCCCAGAAACTGAGCATTGGTTGCGGCGTTACGGGCGCGCTCGCGCCTCATGCGTTTGCCTTCGGCATCCAGAATCCCGACTTCCTCCGTCAGTCGCCGGACGGTCGGAAACTCGCCGCGTTCGCGGGCGGCCTTGACGGCTGCGGCAAACTGCCCGGCGTCATCCACACCAGCGTTCTCGACATCACGCCGGCGCTGGGCGGCCACTTCATCGGCTGACGCACCGCGCAGGTGCTCGATCCAATGCCCGCGCCGGCGCAGCCACTTCATCGGCACGGGCGGCCCGAAGTTCTTCTTCGTGGTGTGCAGTTGCAAGACGCGGCCCTGCTCCACATCCTGCGGCATAACGCCCAGCGGCAGCCCTTCGACCTCGCCGGTCACGCGAACCAGCTGCCGCGCAAGGCGCATGTTGTCGGTCTTGGCGGTTCCACCACGGGCTGCGTACTGATCGACAATCCCGGTGCGGGCGACGTTCTGCGAGACGTGATCCACCAGTTGAAAGCAGCAGCCCAGCGCCAGCCCGGCTTCATGGATCATCGAAGCCAGGAACGCATCGCCATCATTGCCGTGGCGCTCGCCAGCGCCGAACAACACGGCAGGATCGAGACTGACGTAAACCGGGCGCGGATTCATCCCGGTCAGTACGCTGAGCAGGTCATCCCATCCTGTCGTAGTGCGCATATCGCCAGACTGATCCAGCACCACCAACGCCCCAAACTTCGAGCGGCTCCACGTCAGCAGCTTGATCCCGGGTTTGGCTCTGGCGGCGGCCTGCTGCGGCAACTGCCCGCAGTCCTGTCCATCGGCAAGGATTCGCTGCAAGACATAGCGGTAAATGCCCACGCCATCCTCGGCAGTCACGAGCACGCATGGGCCTTGCAGGATCACTTCATGCCCATACAGGTCGCCGCAGACGACATGCACGAACTCATTGAGCACCGTTGTTGTCTTGCCCGTGCCGCCGGGCGCGGCCAGATTCGCACCACCTACTGGCAGCAGGCTATGGACAACAAACGCGGGCGGCTCGGCGGTGTCGATCAATGCAGGATCGGCGCTCAGATCCGCAAGCAGGCTATTACGCCGGGGACTTGGCTTTGGCTCGTCAATCGGAGCTTCACGCGAACCCTTGAGCAGGTTGTCGGCAGCGGTATTCATGCTGCGCCTCGCACCAGATCATTGGCGTCATTGCTGGCATCTACCGCTACGCGAATCGACACCGACCGGCCAGCGTCGCGCCAGCGCCGCGCACACTCGCGCGCAGCATCCAGTCCCCCGCCGCTTGAATCGTTGTCGGCCCATATCGTCAAACCCTCGACGTCGGCGAGAACCGGAAATTTACGCAAGTGCCCTTTGTCGATCACGCTCCATACGGGCCGCCACACATGAGCCATGCTCAGGGCCGTCTCGATACCCTCGGCAATGCACAGCCCCATAGAGACCGCATCGCTCGGCCACAGCATCACCACTCCGTCGCTGGTTGGCCCCAGCGCCATTCTTGGCGGGTTGCCGCGCTTGGCACCATCGCTCCTGATCCACGTTCGATGCAGCGCCTGCGGCTGTCCGGTGACGGCATTGCGCACCAACCCCACCAGCGCTGGGCCATCGAAGTTATCTGGCGTGTGGTGCAGGTTCGGATGCCAGCGCAAATCACTGCCCGCCGGCGGCAGCAAGCAGCCGCGCGCCAGCAGGTACTCAGCCGCCACAGTGCAGAGCGCGATAGGCTGACACTGACGCCAGATCGTGTTCATCCGCTCGTGCTTGCGCTGTTCTTCCTCGTCGGTCTGTTCTGCTTGCGCAGATTTCCGGGGGATCGGGGTCGCGCGGCGGGGCGCGTGGTCGGGTTGCGCCGGTTTCCAGCCAGCTTGCCGAGCAAGGTAGAACAACGTGCGCTGCGTGGTGCCGGAACCTTTCAGCGACTTCCACATATAGGCGGTGTCGCGTTCGCCCTTGTAGTTGGCGGCGCTCGATGACCATTGATTGAAGTCCTCGAACGAGATACCGGCAGCTTTGGCGGCCATCCCGATCTTCACCCAATCATCGCGGATGCAGCTGGGATCAAGGTGAAACAAGGCAGATCGCGCCTCATCATGGGCCGACGCGCTCATACCACACCTGCCGCCAGCATCCGCCGCACGTCATCGCTATCAAGGTTCAACGCCGCCGCGATGCTGTTGGCAGGCGTGCCACGCTCAGCCATCGCATGAACAGCGCGCCGCGTGGCATCGCCACCTTTGGCGGCAGCAAGCCGATAACCGATGTACTCGCGTAGCTCACTGGCGTGCAGCATCTGGCCACGGGCCTGCACCTGACTGGCCGTAGCCTCAAGCTCGGCGATGGTCATTTCCTGAATGGAAATGAGTTTGCTCATGGCCGCACCTCACCCAGCACGCGGCGAATTTGCTCGACGCTGTAGCCGGTCAGGCTGCTGATCGTGCGCTCGTCTATGCGAGCGGCCGCCATGCGGTGCGCTCGATCGCGTTGCTCATCTGGCGTAAGCAGCGGGAAGTAGTGCATGTGTCTGCCGCCCGTGCCTTTCAGACCGCGCCGCGCGTTTCGATCCACTTCAAAACCTCGGCACGCTTCCAGCCCACGGCGCGGGCTGTCAGCCGCACCGGCTTGGGGAACCTGCGCTCGGCAACGAGCTTGTAAATGCTCGATGGAGATAGCCCAACCATCTGCCGAACAGCCGGCAGGCGGTCGATGATGGGGGTGTCGGCAGCCTGTACGGGCTGCGTTAGGCTCTCTATTTTCACTACGACCTCCATAGAACGCTACAAAGTGCGGCGGATGGTCGCGGACAAGCCATTTCCGGAAATAGAGGCGATAGCCGGAAATTTCTTGAGGTCTATCGCCCCCTTTTTCTTGGGCGCCCGGCGCCACGTGGTGGACCGGCAGACCCTGGGCTTGCTCGCTCCATGTATTCCCGCAGACTGCCGAGCGTGCGGCTGGGGCCAGGCAATCCGGCGGCCTCGTAGCAAATGCGCACGATGCGCGTGCAGCGACTAGATGGTGATGGCGACGGAAGAAGATCAACGCCAGCCGCCTTCACGAACCTCACAATCATGGCAGCAGGTGCAGGATTGGCACGGCGACGCCCGCTGATGCCCGCCAGCGCGCTTTGTTCGGCTTCGTGAAGCCGCCCAATAATCCATTCCAACT
Organism: Nevskiaceae bacterium; assembly: GCA_031277355.1. GTDB lineage: Bacteria > Pseudomonadota > Gammaproteobacteria > Steroidobacterales > Steroidobacteraceae > ZC4RG30. The sequence goes on from JAITMN010000060.1 coordinate 16,328, forward strand.
TGTTGCGCAGCGGCCGGTGCAGTATCGGAAACGACAGATGATCTTCAATCTCTGCGACAGCTATGGCTGCATCTCGTGAGCGGTCTCTGGCCGCGCGATCTTCCAGTTCGCCAATCGCCATCAAGGCTTTATTTAGTGGCCTGAGTATTTTGCCGAATTCTTTGCCAATGGCTTCGCGAGACTCCTTCTCGGCATGGGCGGCGGCAATTCTTGGGAGTTCACGCTGCAGCCCATTGATACAAAAGCGCGGTAGCCCGGCTTTTTCAAGGTCGTGGCGCTGCCCAGGCGTGAACTCCAACGTACTCTTGATGGCCATCTTGGTTCCTGGTCTGCGCTTCCTCTCTGCCATTACTCAGGCTCGCCTCTTGAGCGGCACCACGTTGCCGCCGGCCTTCAAGCCATCCAGATAATCAGCCCACGCCTGCATCATCTTTCGCCGCTCTGGAATACGCTTTGCCCTGTTGTATGCAGCGCGCACCTCGTTGCGCTCGGCGTGCGCCAACTGCAATTCGATTACATCGGGCGGAAAACCCTGTTCATTGAGCAGAGTGGAGGCCATTGCGCGAAAGCCGTGGCCGGTCATCTCGGTGTTGCTGTAGCCCATCGAGCGCAGCGCCACGTTGATCGTGTTCGATGACAGCGGACGATGCCCTCCGCGCAGAGAAGGAAAGACGTAGCGGCCGCCGCCAGTGACAGGCTCTATTGCTCGCAGAATGCGCACGGCCTGACGCGACAGCGGAACGATGTGCTCATCATCCATCTTCATGCGTGCGCCGGGGATGCGCCAAGTCGGCTCCTTGCCATTGATATCGAATTCTCTCCATTCGGCAGCGCGCAGCTCGCCGGGGCGCACGAATACCAGCGGGGCCAATTTCAGCGCAGCCTCGGTGGCCGGCTGCCCGCAGTAGGCATCGATGGCGCGCAGCAGTTGCCCGATGCGTGCCGGATCAGTGATGGCTGCTCGATTGGTGACGATGACCGGCGCCAGCGCACCGCGCAGATCGGTAGTCGGGTCACGCTCAGCCCGCCCAGTGGCGATGGCGTAGCGGAACACGGCACCGATGTTGGCGCGGATGCGATGCGCAGTCTCGTTCTTGCCCTTGGCCTCGATGCGGCGCAGAACCGTCAGAATATCTGGCGCGCTGATCTTGCGGATGGGCTGGCGGCCGATGTAAGGGAAAACATACGTCTCGAACCGGGCTACCTTCGTGCCGGAGGTCTGTGCATGGAGTTTCTTGGCGCGCAGCGCCGTGTGCTCCTTGGCAATGGCCTCAAAGGTATTGGCTTGCGCGATGCGCTGCGCGCGTCGCACGCTTGCCGGATCCGTGCCATCGGCAATCTGCGTGCGTGCCTCGTCGCGCTTTTCCCGTGCGCGCTTGAGGTTTGTGTCGGGGTAGGTGCCGAGCGACAGCAGCTTCTCCCGGCCATCGATGCGGTACTTCAAGCGCCACCACTTGCCACCCTTGGGGTCCACCAGCAAATACAGCCCGCGCTCATCAAACAGCTTGCGCGGCTTGCTCCCCGGCTTGGCATTTCTCACCGCCACGTCAGTCAGGCTCATGCGGATCAGTTACCCCCAAGGGTTTGAGTTACCCCCGAAAGTTACCCCCAGACGGGGCTGCATGTCTACGGAACGTCGCGGAATCTGGCGGAGTCTAACGCCGGGATTTTCAGGGGGTTTCGATCAGCGTCAGCACTTTGGGAGACTTTGGCGGAAGCAGCGCTGGTGCCCCCACCCGGAATCGAACCAGGCTCTGCGGTTTACAAAACCGCTGCATCACCACAATGCTTCAGGGGCGCGAATGTTTGACAGGCGCGGTGGATTATACGCTGCGGGCTGTGACTGCTACGGCGTCGCCGACGCTTGCGCCTGCGCCACCACCGCCTCGCACGCCACCGGCGTCATCTCGCCCAGCGCAACGCCCGCCGCCGCAAGCTGCTGCGGGTTCAGCATCGACGGCGCGACGCTCGGCAGATCGAGCCACACGCTGGTCGCCTCGCGCGTGCGCTCCTCGATCTGCGTGGTCAGCCCCGCGTCGGTGATGCGGGCGGCCTGTTCGTCGGCGCGCGCGCGGGCGGGGAAGTCGCCGGCCGCGATGCGCAGGCGTGAGTCGTCGGACATCACCAGCACGTTCGAGATGCCCGCGTCGAGCAGTATGTCGAGCGCGCGGTCCTGGTCGTCTGCGTCGGTCAATCCGGTGACGTATACGCGATAGCCCTGAACGATTCGCTGCGTCGTCTGGCGGCGCGTGACCTGCCAGCCGGCGCTTTCCAGTTGGCCTTGCAGCGTTTGGGCCTGCGCTTCATTGCTGATCGGGCCGATGGTCGTGCACGGCGGCGGGCCTTCGGGCGGCAGCGGGGCCGTGCGCGGCGCGGCGGCGACGGCTTGCAGTTGCGGACGGCTCCCGGCGCTGATGCGCGTCCATGCGAAAAACAGCACGTTGGCGGCCAGCAACAGCAGTACCACGAGGCGGATCATGCGCGCAGCCTATCAATTCCCGGCGTGTGTCTGCGCGGTGAGCGCAAGCAGTCCGCGCAGCACCAGATCGGGCAGCAGGTCGAATCGGCAGCGCAGCAGCGGGGCGATGGTCTGCGCCGCGCCGCCGGTGAGGAAGATGCGGGGCCGCGCCGCCAATGAGCGCGCCACCTCCGACACGCAGCGATCGGCCAGCGCGGCGGCGGCGAGCAGGCTGCCTTGCGCAATTGCGTTCTGCGTCGTGCTTGCCAGCGGCGACAGCGCCGGCGTGGGCCGCGACGCCCCGCCGCGTGCGGCGGCACGCTTGGCGCGCACCGCAATGCCATGCGTCTGTTCGAGCAGCGCGCGGACCATCAGCTCCGGCGCGGGCGCGATCAGGCCGCCGCGATGCCGGCCCTGCGCATCCACCACGTCTACAGTCAGCGCCGTGCCCACCGAAATCACGCACACCGCGCGCCGGCCACCGGCCTGATGCCACGCGCCGATGGCGGCCATCCAGCGATCCACGCCCAGACGCCAAGGCTCGGCGTAGCTGTTGGTTACGCCGGCCGCCTGCGCGGTGCTGCGCGCGAATCGCGCGGGCGGCAGATCGTTGCGGCGTAACGCGGCTTGAAGCTGCCGTCGCGCGGCGGGGCTGGCGACGCTGGCCGCCTCCACCGCGTCGATGCCTCGCGCTCGCCCCAGCCATTGCTCGAAAACGCCACGCCGGCCGTGTTCGGCCGCGCGCATCGGACCGATGCGACCGCCGCGCGCCAGCGCCCATTTGATGCGGGTGTTACCGATGTCGATCAGCAGCGTGCTCAACTTGCAACGCTCCGTACAGAAACTTCACCGGCAATGATGCGATGGATTTGGCCGCCGTGCTCGACCCGCAGCGCGCCATCGGGGGCCACGCCGCGTGCAATGCCGGAAGTCAGCGCGGCATTGGCCCCTTGCAGATGCACGGCGCGGCCCGTGAGCACGTCGGCGGCGGTGAACTCGGGCAGAAAAGGCAGCAGGCCCTTTTCGCCGAAGACCTGCATTGCGGCCACCTGTTCATTCAGCAGCGCGGCGACCAGCGTATTGCGCTCCGGCGGCGGCTGGCGCAGTTGCGACAGTTCGGCGGGCAGATGTCCCAACTCGCCCACCTCGCGTTGCAAGGCCGGGTCCAGCGCCAGATTCAGGCCCAGCCCCGCCACCACATGCGTGGGGCCGCCGGCTTCGGCGCGCATTTCGATCAGGATGCCGCCGAGTTTTCGCGGGGGCTGGGTTTGTTGTGCGGCGGTGGTCATTCCTGCGGGAATCATCAAATCATTCGGCCACTTCAGCCCAACGCCCCGCACATCGCAGCGCGCCAGCGCACGCAGCGCGGCCACGCCCACCGCCAGACTCAGCGCGCCAATCTGCGAGGGCAGCGCATCGAAGCTCCACGACCACGACAGGCAAATCGCCCCGCCGGGTGGGGCCAGCCAGCTGCGGCCACGGCGTCCGCGCCCCGCGCTCTGATATTCGGCGGTGAGAAAATCGAATTGACCAATGGGTGGCGCGCCGCGTGCAAGCAACTGCGTGTTCGTCGAATTGATGCTGCCCGCGCACACGCCGCTGCGCAGACGCGCCGCCGTTGCCGGTAACAGCAACGCCTGAACGTCCGCGCTGTTCAGCGGACTGCAAGGCAGCGTCAGCCGATACCCGCGATGCGGCACCGCTTCCACCGGCGTGCCCAAGCGTCGCAATTGGCCGATGGCCTTCCACACCGCTGCGCGCGTCACGTGATGACGCTCAGCCAGCGCCGCGCCGGAAACAAACCGGCGCGCGGTGCTTTCCTGCGTGCGCTGGCTCGCAAGTTCCTGTAGCAAGCGCATTGCCAGTTCCATTGTCACGGCTGCATCTGCCTCATCACTGCCTGGCTCTCATCATTGCGCCGGTGCAGGCACTTCGGCCAGCATGCAACGCAGACTGCCGCCACCGAGCGCTTCGATGGTAGGGATGTCGGCCAGCACCGGCGTGCAGCCCGCATCGCGCAACTGCGTTTGCTGCGCGATGGTCAGGCTGGTCCACGCGGTGTGCGAGGCGGCCAGCAGGCTCATATCGCCCCGGTTGATGTCGAGCATGTTGCCCGCAAAACCCAGCAATGCCTGCGTATCAAGCGCCAGCACGCAGCGGCGACCACCGCTGCCGCCGCCTGCACGCAGCCGCGCCGCGATGTGCTCGCGCTGCGCGGCGTCGATCCAATCAAACCCGCAGCCGGCCGCTCGCGCGCCAACCCACAGCAGCACATTCGTGTGATACACCGGCGTGCCATCGGGCGAGCACGCATCGAAGATCACCGGCTCGTAATCCATCTGCCGTGCCCATTCGCGCACCAGCGCTTCATCGGTGCGCGGCGAGCGGCAGGCCCAGGCCACCTTCGCCGCGCGATCCAGCACCAGACTGCCGGTGCCTTCAAGAAACCGGCCCTGCTTCTCCTCGCCGCTCAGATCAAGCCGCCGCCGCTCGATGAAACCCAACTCGCGTTTCACCCGCTCGATCAACGCCTCGTTGCGTTCCAGGCGACGGCTCGGATCGCGCATCGGATACAGCACCACCGTGCCGTCCTCGTGAAAGCTCACCCAATTGTTCGGGAATATCGCATCGGGCTTGGGCGGTAGCGCGGTGTCCTGCGCCACGCACACCGCAAGCCCGCCCGCGCGCAATGCGGACACCGCCCCTTCAAACTCGCGCAGCGCAGCCCGCTGCGCCGACAGCGCGGCGGCGGCAGCGGCATCCGGCTCCGGCGCGCGTTGAAAGCGGTTCGTCGCCGCCGTTTCGGCGTTGTAGCCGAAGGCTGCGGGCGACACCATGCAAAGATTCGTTAAGCGAAAACCGTTCATCGCTGAATGCGCATTATCGCCCTGCGCGATGAGTGATTGACAGACATGCCGTGCCACGGCTTATTCTGCGCCACACAACAAACCAACAGGCGGGGCGTGCGCATGGCGAAGTCGAAGAAGGTACCGGCACAGGACGGTTCTCAACCTTTCCGTTTTTATGACAATCGTCAGAAGTATCTGGCCTTCGTCAATACCTGCAATGAAAAGTCGGCGGTGGCGCGTCGAGTCGCGGCCGAACTGCTGCATGTGAAGCCGCGTCCGCCGGCGCTGCGCATCTTCGATGCCGGCATGGGCGACGCCACGGTGCTGTCGAAGATCATGCGTCACGCGCACAGCGTGTTTCCCACGGTGCCGCTGCTGGCGGTGGCGAAAGAAATTTCGCTGGAAGACGTGCGTCTGGGTCTTGAGAAGATGCCGGATCGTTTCTGCGAGCATCCGGCCACGGTGCTCGTGATCACGAACCTGAACTACGCCGACGCGCCGCGTCTGATGTTGCGTGATCGCCAGATGGCCGCCGCGCTGAATTGGCAGGAAGTGAAGCTGCTGGGCAATTCCTCGCATGATTACGAGGAACAGATCGAAGACCTGAGCAGCACGCTGGCCTATGGCTGGCAGACCGCGCCCAGCCCGAAGACGGGCAATCCGACCTACAAGCGCCCCACGGTGCTGGTGGTGTATCGCGACGATCACAAGTTCCTGCTCGATGGCGTGATTCCGCAACCGGGCCGTCCGCCGGAGAACTACGATTTCGCACTGGCTTCGCAGCCCTGGCGTGCGCGGATGTCGGCCGAATTCAAGGCATCGAAGGTGCTCGCGCCGGTGGCGCGCAGCCTTGCGCCGGGCGGGCGATTGCTCGCGATTCAGTCGGCGGGCAAAGACCCGGCGCTGGAAATCGTGCAGAAGGTTTGGCCCGGCGAAAATCCGTTCCAGGTCGATCGTCATGCATTGCTCGCGGCGCTGAAGAAGGAACTGGGCCGCGAGGCGCGCGACTATCATCTGGCCGCGCAGCCGGATAGCAAATCGCTATTCCGTTATCAGATGCACACGCTGCCATCGGAAATTTCCGACCGTGTTTCAGACCGCATCGGCACCTCCACGCTGTTTGCCGCGTGGAACGCTGCGATCTATGTGAACCAGATCGAAGACGAGCGTCTGGAGCCGGTGATCAACAGCGGCGAATATCTGAAGGTCACGCAGTCGGTGTTGCAGAAGCACGGCGGACTGTGGTTCAACGACGAGGCGTTTGTCGTCACGCGGCGTTAGACAGCAAGACGTTGAGATTGAAAAAACCGGCGTCGCAGTATTCGCGTCGCCGGCTTTTTCTTGCGCCGTGGTGATGGTAGCGGCTCAGTTCTGAACGCCGGTTGCCTGCCCTTCGTCCACAGCCAAATCCATCCTTCCCCAATCCTCATTGGCGCGCGCAATCACATAGGCGTGCACCGCTTCGGCGTCTTCCTCATTGATCAGGCTGGCAAAGCTCGCCATGCCTTTTTCCTGCCGCGTGCCCTTGAGCACGATGTCGTTGAACTGCGCATGCGCTTCGGGCGACATCTGTCGCAGGTCTTTCACGCCGCCCACGGCCAGCACGCCATGACACTGCGCGCAGGTGTTCGCAAACACCACCGCGCCGCGCTGCACGGTTTCCTCCGACGCGCGCAGCGGCGGCGGATTGGGAATCGGTGGAGCTGGCGCAAGTTCCGGCAGCGTTGCGGCGCCACCGAGCTTGAACACCAGCAGACGCGCCGCCGCGCGATTCATCGCCGTGCCCGCGCCGCGTTCGATCTGCGCCGCGCCGCCGCCCCAGCCGGCGTTCACCGCGATGTATTGCTCGCCATCGAGTTCATAGCTGATCGGCCCGGCCACCGGCGCCGACTGCACCGGCATCTCCCACAACACCTCGCCATCCGTGGCGCGAAACGCCGCGAAGGTCTGCTTCGTCGTGCCTTCAAACACCAGATTGCCCGCCGTGGCCAGCACGCCACCATTGCCATGACGCGGCAGCGGCACGCGCCAGCGCTCCTGCTGCTTCACCGGGTCCCACGCCATCAGCCACGCCTTCTCGCGCTCGTCGGCCACCTTCTGCAATTCCATGCGCTTCTTCAACGCTTCGCCGGTGTAGCCGCCCCAACCGCCATTGGAGCGAAACGGCTTGGGCACGAAATCAGGATCGAGCGCATACACGAACCAATGCTCATACGCTGGAAAATAAGCCAGTTGCGTGTCGGGGCTGTAGGCCATCGGGAACCAGTTGTGACCGCCGCCCGGCCCCGGCGTCACCAGCACCGGGTCGATGCCGTAGTGCGCTTCGGGGTTCACATTGGGCTTGCCCGTGGCGATATCGATGCTGCTCGCCCAGTTCACCGGCACATAGTTGTTCGCCGAAATCAGCTCGCCCGTGGCCCGATCGATCACATAGAAAAATCCATTCTTCGGCGCATGCAGCAACACCTTGCGCTGCCTGCCGTCGATGGACAGTTCGGCCTGCACGATGGATTGCGTGCAGGTGTAGTCCCAATCTTCGCTGGGTGTTTCCTGGTAATGCCAGCGATATTGGCCGGTCTTCACATCCACCGCGACGATGGAGCACAGGAACAGGTTGTCCCCCTCCGGGCTGCGATACGCACGCGCATCCGGCGAACCATTGCCCGTGCCGATGAACACCAAACCCAGCGCTGGATCGTAGGCAATCGAATCCCACGCCGTGCCGCCGCCGCCCAGATGCCACCAGTTGCCGGTCCATGTTTTCGCGGCCATTTCCATCACGCTGTCGGAGGCCGCGCCGTCAGGCCCTTTGGACGGATCGCCGGGCACGAGAAAAAACTTCCACAGCATCGCGCCGGTGTCCGCATCCCAGCCGCTGACGAAACCCCGCACACCGAAGTCCGCGCCGCCATTGCCAACAACGACAACGCCATCGAACACGCGCGGCGCCCCGGTAATGGTCCACGGCCACTCATTGTTGTCGAAGGTGTGCGCCGTCCACGTCGGCGTGCCGGTCTTCGCATCGAGCGAAATGATCCGCCCGTCGAGCGTTGCGATGATCACATGGCGATTCCAGAACGCCAGCCCCCGCGCCACCGGTTCGCAGCAGGCATAGCGACCGTTCTCGCGCGGCACCTGCGGATCGTAAGTCCACAGCAAACGGCCGGTGCGCGCGTCGTAAGCGGTGGTGATGTTGAACGCGCTGGTGTTGTAGATCACGCCATCGACGAACAGCGGCGTGGCCTCCACGCCGCGATAGGTGTCCATGTCCGCATACCAGGCAAGGCCAAGCTGCGCGACGTTTGATTCATCGATCTGCTTCAACGGACTGAAACGCTGCGCATCGTAGTTGCGCCCGTCCATCATCCACTGACCCGGCTGCGCATCGGCGGCAGTCAGCCGCGCGGCATCGACGGGCTTGGTCTGCTGACAGGCGGCCAGCGCGCACAGCATCAGCGGTGCAAGGGCAAGGTGGAAAGAGCGCATCTTGGTCAACAGTCCTTACGGGGACTCCCCATTGTTTGGTGTTCTAGGACTTTGGCGGCTGCGTGGCTTGCGCGCCTTGGGCTCGCCAGTCACGAGGGGTGCAATGGTACTGACGTTTGAACGCTCGTGTGAAATGCGCCGGATGCTCGAAGCCCACGCCCAGCGCAATCTGCGTGATCGACTGCGCGATTCGGCGCGGATCGCACAGATCGTCGGCGGCCCGCAGCAGGCGGCGATGCCAGATCAGTTCTGCGGCCGGTTTGCCCAATTCGGTTACCAGCACGCTGTCCAGACGCCGGCGGCTGATGCCCTGCGCATGCGCCACCGCTTCGGCGCTGAGCGCGGGGTCGGCCAGCCGTGCGTCGATCCACGACACCGCCGCGCGACTGCGATGACTGGCGTCGCGCGCCGGCGGCGCAGCCTCCTGGCGAGGCAGGTCGAGCAGCAGCGCGATGGCCGTCAAGGCACGCTCGCCCTGGCTGCCATCCAGTTCATCGGCGCGATCGGCCAGTTTCAGCAGCATCGCCGTCAGCAGCGCGGTCCCCGCATCGGTTTCGTCGAAGGGGGTGGCCGTGCGCCGCCGCGTGCCGTTGGACGGCGGTGGCAGCAGTGGAGTCGGAATGCGCAGGAAAGTGAACTCCGACAATCCCTGTACCACTTCGAGTTCAAACGGCTGGGCTTCGTCGATCAGGCAGAGCTGATTGCTGCGCAGGCAGGTGATGTGATCCCCCTGACGCGCCAGCGTCGAGCCGTTGCGCTGAAGCATCAACGAATGGCAGGGCGTGAATTCACCGGACTGCGAGGGCAGAAAATTGGCGCGAAGCGGTGGCGAGAGAATGGTCCAGATATGGCCCGCGCCCAATGCCGCACCACGCAACCAACCGGCCGCCGGAGGCGCAGCTGCCCCCTGTATCTCCATGCCGGGAAACAGCTTCTCGGCCACGCGGGTCCAGGCCGTACGCCGCTGTGCAGCGTCGAGGTGCCGCAGGTCCAGTGCAACCGAATCCGGGCTTCGACTGATCACCAGAACGGGGCGGGTCATGATGGAGTTCCAGATAAATCAATATCTGCGGCTAATTAGATCAAGCGCGGATTGCGATGAAAAGTACCTTAATGCGCTCGCAAGCTGTTGCGAACAAAAAACGGGGAGTACCGATGAGCATTTCCACGCGCCTGCCCATTGCACGGGCCGTTGCCCTTGCGCTTGCCGCCGCCAGCCCTGCCGTCTGGGCGGCCCAGCCCAACAACGACGCGCTTGAGGAGGTCGTCGTCACCGCGCAGTTCCGCGATCAGAACCTGCAAGAGACGCCCATCGCAATCACTGCGATCACCGGCGACATGCTTGAGGCGCGCAGCCAGGTCCGGCTCGTGGACGTTACCGCGCAAGCGCCGAATGTGATCCTGCAAGTCAATCCGGCCGGCGCCGGCAATTCGATGCGCGCCTACATCCGTGGTGTGGGGCAGGGCGATCAATCCCCGTCGGTGGACCCGGGCGTGGGCATCTATGTCGATGATGTGTACTTCGCCACGATCACCTCCTCGATCTTCGAACTGCTGGACTTGGAGCGCGTTGAGATTTTGCGTGGTCCGCAGGGCACGTTGAGCGGCATGAATTCGTTGGGCGGCGCAGTGAAGCTGTTTTCGCGCAAGCCCGCGGGCGAGGGCGGATTTGTCGAAGGCACGCTGGGCAGCCTGAATCGCAAAGAGTTTCGTGGCAGCGCGGATTTTGCTCTGGTTCCCGATCGCCTGTTCGCGCGCATCAGCGGGCTGTCGCGTTCGCGCGATGGCTATGTCACGCGGCTCGACTATGCCTGCACGCATCCGAACGATCCCTATGTGGTGTCCGGCGCGATCGGCCGTGGCAACGCGGGGCCGAACTGCAAGATTGGCACGCTGGGCGGTCAGTCGGTCAATGCGCTGCGCGGTTCGTTGCGCTGGATCGCCAGCGATTCAGTGGAAGTCAACGTCATTGCCGATACCACGCACGACAGCTCCGAAACGCCGGCCAGCGTGCTGCTGCAAAGCGGTGAGTTCATTCCGGGTTTGTCACTGTCTTATCAGGGTGTGCCGTATGACGACCGCTTCGTGCCCTATGGCCAGTTTCGCGCCGATACGGTGATGAATGATCCGTTTGTTTCCTACGCGAATTTCATCAATCCGGGCGTCACCTACACGCCGCTGGATGTGCCGGGCACCCCAGGGTCGAACAATGGCACGTTCTACGCCACGCCGGCCAATACCTCCGATAGCTGGGGCGCTTCGGCCACGATAGATTGGAAGGTACCTGATCGCGGCGCGGTGAAGTCGATCACCGCTTACCGCGAGTATGAAACCCTCAGCGGTGCGGACAACGACGGCTCGCCCGTGGCGATTCTGGCCAGCCTTTCGGAGTTCCGTCACAACCAGTTCAGTCAGGAGTTGCGCTACAACGGCGAAGCGTTGGACAAGCGGCTTGAATACACCGTCGGTGGCATCTACTTCCGGCAGGAAACGGTGTATGAAACGCGCGAGTCGGATCCATTCATTCCCTTTGGTCCCGATCCGTTCAATTTTCCGATCTTCGATTTCATTCAGGACGACACCACGCTCAACGAGTTTTATGGTGCGTTCGTACACTCGATCTGGCATGTGACCGACAAGCTGAACCTCACGGCCGGTCTTCGTTACACAAAACAGGACAAGGACTACACTTTCCAGCGCTACAACGTCGATGGCCGGACTGCCTTCCAGCCGCTGAGCGATCCGGCCAATCCGCTGAACGGCCGCGTCGGCAATTTCAGCGGTTCGCACACCGACTACCGGCTCAACCTCGACTACCAGTGGACGCAGGACCTGATGACCTATGTGCAGTTCTCCACCGGCTTCAAGGGTGGCGGCGTCTCGCCGCGCCCCTACTTTCCCGAGCAGGTGCTGGGCTTTGGTCCCGAGGAAATGAACGCCTACGAACTGGGTTTGAAGAGCCGCTGGTTTGAGCGCCGTTTGCAGGCCAATGCGGCGGTGTTCTACAACGACTACAAGGACTATCAAGCCACACCAGACAATTGCATCGACGCCGATGGCAACCTGTTGCCGGACGCGCCGGTGAATCTGCGTTCGCCCTGCGGCCAATACCTGAACGTCGCCGACGCCAAGGTGAAGGGTGCGGAATTGGAGCTGGAGATTCGTCCCATCGATGGCATGCTGATCGACGCTGCGTATAGCTATGTCGACTTCACTTTCGGCGAGCCGAAGATCGCCACCGCCGCAGTGATCGCCGGGGCCAGCGCTCCGGGCATCGGCAAGAACAAGTGGAGCGTGGGCGCGCAGTATGAAATTCCGCTGAGCAGCGGCGCCACGATTACGCCGCGTGTGGATGCGTACTACACCCCCGGCTATTGCGGCAACCTTGAATGCACATCGCAGGCCAGCAACACCTCCTACACGCTGGTCAACGTGCGCCTGACCTACCGCACGGCTGATGATGATTGGAACATCTCGCTGGAAGGCACGAACCTGACCGACAAGCTGTACTATCTGAACAAGTTCTACGCAGGCACCTACACGGCAGCGCAGCCGGGTACGCCGGCGGCTTGGGGGCTCACCGTGCGACGGAGGTTCTAAGACATGCGACGGGCTGCACTGGCGGGCATCAGCGCCGCACTACTGGTATCGCTGGCTTGCCTGCCGGCGGCGGCGCAAGCGCCCGGCGAGCGCAGCGCGTGGAATGTGAATCCCGCCACCTGCGACTACGCCTGTCTCACAGGCTTCGCCAACGGCTACATGGCCGCGCTCGCCAAGCGCGACGCCTCGCCGTTGAAGCAGGCCGCGAAAGTGCGCTTCACCGAAAACAACGTGGAGTTGCCCTTTGGCACAGCCGGCATGTGGGCCACCGTCACCGGCGTTGCGCCCACTGGCCTTGTTGCCGCCGATACGCAAACCGGCCAAGCCGCGTGGATCGGCACCGCGCAGGAAAACGGCAAACCCGTGTACTTCGGTCTGCGTTTGGCCGTGCGCGATGGCGTGCTGATCGAAGCTGAAACCGTTGTCGTGCGCAACGTCGGATTGCCGCTGCCCTTCGGCGATGCGAGCAAGGTGGAGCACGACCCGGCCTTCAACGAAATCCTGCCACCCGAGCGACGCCGTTCGCGCGAGCGCTTGCGCGCGGTGGCCGACAGCTATTTCAGCACGGTGGAGTTGAACGACGGCATCGTGTTCGCGCCGTTCACGGAGGATTGCGGACGGCTTGAAAACGGCATCCTCACCACCGTCTCATCGGCAGACCGAGAAGGCATGGCGGGCAACGTGGCCCCCGGTTGTGAAACGCAACTGCGTCTGGGCATCTATCGCATCAACAAGCGCATCCGCGAGCGGCGTTATCCGCTGATCGACGTGGAGCGCGGCGTTGTCGTCGCCACCGGCTTCTTCGATCACGCCAACGCCTTTGATCGCTACAAACTCGTCGATGGCCGTGAGATGACCACGCTGCTCAAGTGGCCGAACTCGATCTCGCTGGTCGAAGCCTTCAAGATCGACGATGGTCGTATTCATCGCATTGAAGCGGTGTTCAACTATGTGCCGTACTTCATGCACTCGCCGTTCTACGACGCGCATCCGGCAGCGCCTGCGCCCGTGCCCGAATCCCCGCTCACCGCGCGTGAGCCATGCGATGAAGCGTGTCTGATTGATCTATCCGACCGCTTCATGGATGCAATGGTGCGCAACCGCCCGCAGGATTTGCCTTGGGCCAACTATGTGCGCTTCACCGAGAACAGCGTCGCGCAGCAGATCGACGAAGGCATCTGGGGTTCGATTCGCGCCAAGTCCGACACCGCGTTGCGCGTGGCCGATCCGCGCACCGGCACCGTCACCTGGTACGGCCTGATCAGCGATCACGACGCCTGGGCCTGGTTCGGTCTGCGACTGAAAGTGCTGGGCCGCCGCATCGCCGACGTGCAAGTGCATGCGGCGCGCGAGCGCAACCCCGGACCCTTCGGCGATCCCAAACAATTCGCGCTCGATCCGGCGTTGTCCGCCGAGTTGCCCGCCGGCGAGCGCAGCAATCGCCGCAAAATGCTGGCGCTGGTGGCTGGTTATCAAGACAGCATGCAGCGCAACGATGGCCGCGTGCTGGCGCGCTTGGCCCCGAACTGCGTGCGCCGTGAAAACGGCATTGCGGTCACGGCGGGCGACGTGGGTTCGGCCGGCATCGTCAAAGCGCCCGGCAGCTTTGCCACCGGTTGCGAAGCGCAGTTGAAGCTGGGCCTTTATCGCCCGGTGGACGCCATCCGCGACCGGCGCGTGCTGGCGGTGGATGAAGCGCGCGGTCTGGTGGTGATGTCGAGCTTCGCCGACTACGGCTTCGCCTCGCCGCGCTACACGCTCACCGATGGACGCGCCGTGGAGACTTCCGAAGTTCACCCGATGTCGCGCGAGCTGTTCGAGATTTACCGCATCCGCAGCGGGCAGATCGCCTCCATCGACGCGGTGTCGGTGTTCCAGCCCTACCTGATGCCATCGCCGCTGAGCGACTGAGCCTTCGAGCAAGAGGGCTCGCCGCGCTGCTTCAAGGCAGCGCGCAGGCCTCCATCAACAGCCCCGTGCCGCCGCTGGAAACATGCGCCACGGTGGCTCTGCGCCGGTGCAATTTCGTCACCGTTTTCATATTCAGCGCAAACACCAGGTCCACCGTCTGCCCTTTGCGCAGCCCCAGCCCCGCCGTGCGCAGGAACACGCCTGCGGCGCTGAGGTTCACCGCCCTGCACACCTGCCGGCGGCCACCGGGGAGAATCAGGTAGACGTTCGTGCGCGAGCGATGCCGCGCATGCAGACGCCGTTCCACCTGCGGTTCTCTGGTGATATTCGTGCTCATGGAATTGAGCCGCATTATGCCTGTGCGGCCGGACGCTCGCAGCACGAAGCAACTTAATCCGGGCCGGGCACCGCCATCTCAACGCTGATCGGACAGTGATCCGACAGGCGATAGCGCTCGGCCTGCGCATTGGCATAGCTGTGCTTGACGAAGCTGCCCGGCCTCACGCGCCGCGCCAGTATGCCGTCGATCAGAATATGGTCGATGTACTGATGAAACGGCTGGCCGATGAAGCAATTGCCAAACGCGCTGCCCTCAGAGGCATTGTGCAGCGCCCCCAGCGGGTCGAGCCGTTGCCAGAAAGGGTCCGCCTCATCGGGCCCGGCGCGATTGAAGTCGCCCATCAAGATGAAGCGCTCCCCCGTGCGCCAGTGCGCGTCAACCCATGCAGCCAGCGCTTGAACCTGACCGGAGAGAATCCCGCAGGCCGAACCGCCGCCTTCATCTTCATCCGGCAACGCCTGCGTGGAGCAGCCGGATTTCAGATGCACCGCCAGCAGCGTCACCTCATTCGAGCCGCCGGGGAACAGCGTCATCACCGCCGCAGGCCGGGCGCGCTGCACCGTGCCCAGCGGCAACGGCGATTCGCAGCGATGCGGCAGCTCAGCGCGCACGGCAAAACCCGGTTGCTGCACGCCCGGCGCAGCGGTGATGCAGATGTCATAGCCGCGAAACAGCGCTGCGGCGGTTGCCGCGTCTTCGACTTCCTGAAAGGCGATCACGTCGGCGTTCAGTCGCCGCGCCTGCGCACGCAGCGCCGCGCGGTCGCCGTTGTCGCGGCGTTGAGCGCGTGCAACATCGCAGGGCAGCGCCGCAGGCTTGCCGTCATCGCAGTCGTTGAGACTGTCACGCGCCGTGCGCGCCGACACCAGCCATTCCAGATTCCAGCTTGCCAACCGCAGCGTCGGCAGCACCGGCGTTGCGCCCGCCGCCGCCACCGCCGAACCCGCGACCCAGCAGAGGACCAAACCCAACAGCGATGCAGGCACCCAGCGCATGACCACAAAACTGCACCAGCTTTCCGCCAGCGTCCACGCGCATATCTATCGTGTAAGCGCCAAAATGCGCCCCGCCGCCGCTAGCTGTTCAAAAAACTGCGAATCGCCGCATCAAACCGGGGTAAATCCACCAAAAACGCATCATGCCCCTCGATGCACGGCAGCCGCGCGAAGCGCGTGGGCACGCCGGCCTGTTCCAGCATCGCGGCAATCTCCGCCTGCTCGCGGATCGTGAACAGCAGGTCCGACTCCACACCGATCACCAGCGCCGACTCCAACCCCGCGCGCTTCATCACCTCGACCGGTTCGCCGTGATCGCGCAGATCAAAGCCATCCAGCGCCCGCGACAGATACAGATAGCAGTTGGGATCAAACACCCGCACGAAGCGCTCAGCCTGCGCTTCCAGATAGCTCTCCACATCAAAGCGCGGCCCAAACCCTTCCGGCGACCGCTTCATCGCCTGCGCCACCGCCCTGCGTCCCGTGGGTGTGAGGCTGTTGCGCCCGAAGCGCAGCCGCCATTCTTCCGCCGAACGATAGGTAATCGTGCCCAGCTTGCGCGCGATGCGCATGCCGCTCTGCGGTCCATGCAGGGGATCGAGATAGTTGCCGCTCTGCCAAGCCGGATCGCTGACGATGGCCTCACGCTGCAACGAGCGCAGCGAGATCGCAAACGGCAGTGCGCCCGGCGAACCGGAAATGCTCACCAGCCGTCGCGCGCCGCCCGGCGCCACCGCCGCAAACGCCACCGCCACCATGCCGCCCAGCGACGGTCCCATTACCGTGTCGAGCTTTTCTATTCCCAGCGAGCGCGCCGCTTCATAGCCCGCGCGGGCGATGTCTTCCACCGACAACTCCGGAAACGACAACCGATATGGCCGCCCCGTGGCCGGATTGATCGACGCCGGCCCCGTGGAGCCAAAGCAACTGCCCAGCGAGTTCACGCACATCACGAACCAGCGGTCGGTGTCGAGCGCCAGCCCCGGCCCGATCATCTTTTCCCACCAGCCCGGCTCGGGATTTTCCGCCGACGATCTCGCATGCGCCGAAGGCGACAGCCCCGTGAACAGCAAAATCGCGTTGCTGCGATCCGCGTTCAGTTCGCCCCAACACTCATACGCCACCTGCGCCTGCTGCAACCACCCGCCCTTGCGCAAGCGGAACGGACTGGGCAGCGGCGCAAAGCGCACAGCCGAAGCCTCCGGCGTCTCCGGCATCGGGAGCGAAACCGCCAGGTTGCTTTCAGGGCTCAGGGTCGGACCCCTCGTTGATGCCTTCGGCCAGCGCCGTGGACAGATACCGCTCGCCGGTATCCGGCAGCATCGCCAGAATCACGCTGCCCGGCCCGGTCTGCGCGGCCACCTGCAACGCGGCAGCGAACGTCGCGCCGCTGGAAATACCGCAGAAAATGCCTTCTTTTTGCGCCAGCGCGCGGGCTGCGCCAATGGCGTCCGCATCGGAAACCGTGACGATGCGATCGGCCACCTGCCGGTTCAGCACCTTCGGCACGAAATCCGGCGTCCAGCCCTGAATCTTGTGCGGCGCGAACGCATTGCCCGACAGCAGCGCCGCCGCCGCCGGTTCAGCGGCGATCACCTTGGTCTCGGGCCGCGCCAGTTTGATCATCTCGCCCGCGCCGGTCAGCGTGCCGCCCGTGCCCCAGCCCGTGACGAAAGCATCCAGCCGCCTGCCCGCGAAATCCCGCAGAATTTCCGGCCCCGTGGTGTTGCGGTGATAGGCTGGATTGGCCTCGTTCTCGAACTGCCGCGCCAGAAACCAGCCATGTTTGGCGGCCAGTTCTTCGGCCTTGCGCACCATGCCGGTGCCGCGCTCGGCGGCCGGAGTCAGGATCACCTTCGCGCCGAGCATGCGCATGATCTTGCGCCGCTCCACCGAGAACGTTTCGACCATCACCGCGACGAAGGGATAACCCTTGGCCGCGCACACCATCGCCAGCGCAATGCCGGTGTTGCCCGACGTGGCTTCAACGACGGTCTGCCCCGGCTTCAGCAGCCCGCGACGCTCCGCGTCTTCGATGATCGCAATGGCCAGGCGATCCTTCACCGACGACAGCGGATTGAAGAACTCGCACTTGACGTACATCGTCACGTCGGCGGGCGCGATGTGGTTGATGCGCACGACGGGCGTATGCCCGATCGTGCCGAGTATGCTGTCGTGAATCATGTCCGGCGTTCCGAAGCGGGTTGGGAGACAGACTCTAAGCCGCAAGGCCGCCTTGTCGATAGCGTTCCGGGCCTGCGTGATCGACTGATAACAAAATGTTATGATTCTCCCGACAGACGTTGCCGCACCGGAGCCCGCCGTCGCCATGAACTTTCACCAACTCCAATACGCGCTGGCCATCGCCCGCCACGGCCTGTCGGTGACGAACGCGGCGGCGGCGCTGGGCACCTCGCAGCCGGCGATCAGCCGCGCGCTGAAAGAGCTGGAAAAGGAACTGGGCTTCGACCTGTTCGTGCGCGAGGGCCGCAGCTTCGCCCGCGTGACCTCAGAGGGCCAGCGCGTACTGGAATACGCCTCGCGCGCGCTGGCGGAGATCGACAGCCTGAAGTCCGTCGTCGCCGACCTGAATCAGGACGCACGCGGCACGTTGTCCATCGCCACCACGCACACGCAGGCGCGCTATGTGCTGCCGCCGGTGATTCAGGCATTTCGCCGCCGCTACCCGGAAGTGGACCTTCACCTGCATCAAGGCACCTCCGAGCAAATCTCCGAGATGGTCGCCGCCGACCGCGTGCAGCTTGCCATTGCCACCGGCTCCGAAGCGCTGTTCCCCGAACTGGTGTTGCTGCCCGTGTATCGCTGGCATCGTCAGGTGATCGTGCCCCGGCATCATCCGCTGGCGCGCGCCGGTGCGCCAAAGCTGACGCTGGCGATACTCGAAAAATATCCGCTGGTCACCTATGTGTTCAGTTTCAGCGGCCCGTCTTCGCTTGAAACGCTGTTCGCCCGCGAAGGATTGAAGCCGCGCGTTGCGCTGACAGCGCGCGATTCGGATGTCATCAAGACCTATGTACGCCTGGGCATGGGCGTGGGCATCGTCGCCAGCGTCGCCTTCGAACCGGACGTGGACACCGACCTCGTGATGGTCGACGCCTCGCATCTGTTCCCGATCCACACCACCTGGATCGGTTTTCGTCGCGGCACGCTGCTGCGCAACTTCGCCTACGACTTCATGCAACTGTTCGGCAGCCACCTGAACCGCCGCCTGATCGACCGCGCCGTGGAAGCCCGCGATGGCGAAAGCAAGGCGCAGTTGTTCAGCAAGATTCAGTTGCCGATTCGGTGAGCGTGCTAGGATGTTTTTCGTGAGCGATTGTGCGGAGAACACTCGATGACAAGCACGTTGGCTGATCGCATTACCGTCAATCCGAACCAGTGCGGCGGACGGCCATGTATCCGTGGAATGCGTATCCGCGTCAAGGATGTGCTCGACATGCTGGCGGGCGGCGCCAGCGAAGCGCAAATTCTGGCGGATTTTCCAGACTTGGAGTCTGCGGATATCCGCGCCTCCATTGCCTGCGCGGCAAGCTATCTCGATCACGCGGTTTTGGTCGCTGCCTGACTCGTGCGATTTCTGGTGGATGCGCAATTACCCCCAGCCCTTGCGCGCTGGTTGGGAGCGCGCGGCTTGTCCGCCACGACTGTTGGTGACGTCGGATTGCGCGAATCAGATGATGGCAGCATATTCAATTTCGCCGTCACCGGCGGTTGGGTGCTGATCACGAAGGACGAGGATTTTGTGTTGCGCTCGGTGGGTAATCCCGAAGCGCCGGCCATTGTCTGGTTGCGATTGGGTAATTGCACCAATCAGGTCTTGTTCGCTTGGCTTGAGCCGTTCATGGGCGAGATCACGCGCCGTTTGGGTGAAGGCGAGCGGCTCATCGAGGTGCGCGCCGCCGCCGTTTGATTCCAATGAAACTTCGTGATCACGCCTCTGCCAATTGGGGCGCGCTGCGTCCTTTCATCGCTGCCGAGTATCGTATCGGGCGGCGCATGGCGCGACGCCGCTCCACTGCTTTTGCCTACGAATTCCTGCGTTTTGGCATCAAGCAGGCTTGGGCCTGCCTGTTCGGTGGAATCATGGTGGCGCTGATCATTGGCACGCATCTGTGGTATCCCTCCTCCGCCGCGCTTGCCCGTTACGATTTTCTGTTTCTTGCCGCGCTTGCAGTGCAGGTGTTGCTGCTGGTGTTGCGCATGGAGACGCTCGAAGAGGCCAAGGTGATCCTTGTCTACCATGTCGTCGGCACGGCGATGGAGATATTCAAGACATCGGTGGGTTCGTGGATATACCCCGAAGCCAGTGTGTTTCACATCGGCGGGGTGCCGCTGTTCACGGGCTTCATGTATGCCTGTATTGGCAGTTACTTCTGTCGTGCATGGTGGCTGTTTCATTTTCAGTTCACCCACCATCCGCCCGTGTGGGCGCTGGTGTTGCTCAGCATCGCGATCTACGTCAATTTCTTCCTGCACCACTATGTCCTCGACGTGCGCTATGTGTTGTTCATCGCGGCGGCGCTGTTGTTCGGGCGCACGCGCGTTTATTTCATCAACTGGCGGGCGCGACGCTGGATGCCGCTGCTGCTGGGGTTGTTTCTGGTCTCGCTGTTCATCTGGTTTGCGGAGAATGTCGGCACGTTCACGAAGACTTGGCTTTATCCAAACCAGAAAGACGGTTGGCATCTGGTCAGTCTGGCCAAGCTGGGCTCGTGGTTCCTGCTGCTGATCATCAGCTACACGCTGGTGGCGCTGATCAAGCGGCCACAGGCGCTGGC
>JAITMN010000143.1 GCA_031277355.1 Nevskiaceae bacterium
GGTGCGACACGATCACGAGGCGATGTCTTGAATCAGCGTGTGCGCGATGCGTTGCTGCTGGCGCTGATGTGGGCTGCGTTGCCGGCGATGGCGCAGCAGGTGGATCATTCGGCGCATACGGGTGCCGGCGCGCAGGCCGATACCACCGCGCATGACGAACATGCCGGTCATGGTGGCGATGCGAGTCATGATGGCGATGCGGGTCAGCAGACCCAAGCACCTCCAGCGCCTACGGATCACGCCGCCGATGCGCTCTACGATCCGGCTGTGATGGCGGCTGCGCGTCAGGCGCTGTACGCCGAGAACGCGATGCGCACCGGCGCGCTGGCGTTGCAATTGGCAGAACTGCGCCTCAATGGCGATACAAGCTGGCGCGTGCAGGGCAGGGGATGGTACGGCGATGAGAATCGCGCGGTGCTGCGCCTCGATGCGGTCGTGGATGACAAAGATCGTCTCGACGACGCACGCATCGAAGCGCTGTATTCGCACGCGATTGCGCCGTACTGGAATCTGGTCGCGGGTTTGCGCGCCGACCCGCAACCCTCGCCGTCGCGCGGTTTCGTCGCGCTCGGTATCGAGGGCCTCGCGCCTTATCGCATCGCTGTGGAAGCCACGGCGTATCTTTCCAATCACGCAGAAGCGCAGGCGCGCATCGAAGCGCACACGGCTTGGCAATTGACGCAGCGATTCGCGCTCGAACCGCGCGTAACGATGGACTTGCTGCTCGATGAGATGCCCGAACAACGCATGGGTCGAGGCATTGCAAATTTGGAACTGGGCCTGCGCTTGCGCTGGGAACATTGGCGTCGCTTTGCACCCTACGCCGGCGTGGAGTGGCAGGGCAGCTTCGGCGACACGGCGCGATACGTCGCGGCGCGGGGCGATGATCCGCGCACGCTGCGTTTTGTCGTGGGCGTCAGCGCGTGGTTGTAGCGCGCGTCAACCCTTTTGCCTACTTCGCCAACGGGTCCGGTCGCAACTGAAAATGCGCTGCCAGCGGCTTGCTGCCTTTGCCGCCTTCGATCAGCCACGGCACGCGGTCACCGTTGGTGGTCCACAGGCCGCGCCCTTTCCAGCCTGCGTTGGGGTCGTCGATGCGTCCGTCGAAACCCTTGGCGTAGTAGCCCAGCGGATAGGGCACGCGCAGCACCACCATCTTGCCATCCTGCATCGCAATCAATCCATCGTTGAGATTGCCGGTGGACATCGGCACGTTCTCACCCAAGCCAAACGTGTTGTGCTGATCGACCCAGGTGTAATAGCTCGACTCGGCGCTGTTCTCGCCGATGCCATCAAAGCCCGGCCCCGGATACTGATAAAAGCTCCATCCTTCCGGGCAGTGATCGCCGGTGGCTTTCGGACCGTTGAGCGGACCCTTGCACTTGCTGCGATCAAAGCTGCCCAGATGACCCGAAGCCAGCGACACCCACACCACGCCGTTGCCGTCGATGTCGCCGCCGCGCACGCCGAAGCCCGGCAGCGGCACGTTGTAGATTTCCGCCAGTGCGGTGGCCGGCGGATTGTCGCCGGGCGCCAGACGCACCACGCCGCTGGTGTTGCCACGGAATGTGCCCCACACCGAACCATCGGCGGGGCTGGGCATCACCGCATACCAACCGGCGACGATGCGTTTGTCCTTGGCAGGATCAATCGGCTGATTCGGTTCGACGTAAGCATCGCGCTTGCCGTTGCCGTTGGTGTCGAGCACCAGCGCGGTCCAGCCCTGCGCCTTGTCCACATCGCCGGTTTCGTCGAGCACCTTCGTGTTGAGCCAACCCACGACCTGACCGCCGCCGCTGGTCCACAACGTATTGTCCGCGTCGTAGCCGAATTGCAGATGATGCGTGGAGAAGCAGGTGAGCAGCGCCGTGTATTGGCCGGTTTGCGGTTCGTAGCGCGTGATGCGTCGCGCGGTGCGCTCGATCGGAAACAGCTTCGCCGAAGGATGATTCGAACCTTTCTTGCAGACGTCCGGATTCTCCGGCGGATGCCCCGTGGCCGCGAGCCACAAACGGCCTTGCCCGTCGAACATCGAGTTGTGATTGTTCGCGCGCGTGTCCCAGATTTTTTCATCGCCCCAATAGGCCGAAGGTTGCAGGGCTTGCGCCGCTGCCGCATGACCGGGGCCGAGCGCTTCGGGCGTGTCGGGCGTTACCGTCATGCGAAACGAACTCAGCGCGTTGGTCTTCGGATCGAGTATCGGCACATTGTCGGTGGCGTATTCCGGCGAACCAAACAGCGGGCCATAGGCGTTCACCGTGGGGTTGCGCCGGTCGGTGGAAATCAGATCGTGCAGATATTTCTTGTCATCCGACCATTCCCACAACGTGACGACGATGCCGCGCTCGACGCCCTGCGGCCGCTGCGGTTGGTGCGCAGGCAATTCACCGTTGGCGACGCGCTGCGTCCACTCGCCGAAATACTTGAAAGGTGCACCACCGATCTGGCTCGTCAGGCCAATCATCGTTGAACCGGCCTGACCCGACAGCACCCGGCGCGCCCAGGCCTGTTCGTGATTGGGAAACTGATCGAGGAATACTTTGGGAATCGTGCGCGTTGAAAGTTGGCCGAGCTGATGACAGCCGATGCAGCCGTTGTTCTTCATCAGGTTGAGCCAGTCGTTCTGCGTGATGTTCGCCGGAATCTCGCCGCTGCCGCCGAATTGATCGGCGGCCGGAATCTTCAGCATCGAGTACCAATAGATCGCGGGGTAGTAGTGCGCTGCCGAGGCTTCATCCGGCGCAATGCGCGCGGTGTGATTGACGATCTTCCCCGGCATGGATTTGAGTTTTTGCGAATCTACCAGCCCATAGCCGCGTACCCAGATGTCGTAGTTGGCCTGCGGCAGATCGGGCAGCACATAGCGGCCCTGATCGTCGGTGACGACACTGCGAATGAAGCGCGTGGGCAACTCGCGTGTTTCGGCGATGACCCAAGCGCCGGCTTCGGGTCCGTTGGGACCGCTGACTGTGCCGCCGATGTCGTCGGCGTCGATGGCGATGGCCTGCTGTGTGGCGCGATCAGCACAGGAGGATGCGCACAGCGCGACGGCGATGACGCAAGCGGCGCGCAGAGGGTTGCTGTGCTGGCAGATGTGGCGCGGTGTGGCAGTGATGGACATATCGGCCTCCCCTAAACGACATGACGCGAACCAACCGGCGCACACTACACCATGATCGGCCGCAACTACACCGCAGGCGTGCGCGTGAAGTTCTGATTGAGCCGGAGGGCCAGATCACTGCCGCTGGGCTCCTGAAAGGCCCGCAGGTCGAACAGCGGCAGGATGGCGTAGAGGTGATCGAAGATGTCGGACTGAATGCCCTCGTAATCGACCCACTTCGTCGTGTTCGTGAAGGCGTAGATTTCAAGCGGCAGTCCGGTGGCGGTGGGGCTCAACTGGCGCACCAGCACCGTCATGTCGGGGTGGATGGACGCATGGCCGCGCAGATAGACGCTGAGGTAGGCGCGCAGCGTGCCGATGTTGGTCAGGTGCCGGGAATTCACGGCGCTGCGCTCGTCCTGAAACTGGCTGTTGTGCTCGGCCAGTTCGGTGGTCTTGCGCTGCAGGTATTCGCTCAATGGTTGCAGGTTGCCGAGGCGTTGCATGTCGGCCTCATCCAGAAAGCGAATCGAACTGACGTCGATCAGAATCGCGCGTTTGATGCGCCGTCCGCCGGACTCGGACATGCCGCGCCAGTTCTTGAACGAGTGTTCGAGGAACTTGTGCGTGGGGATCACCGTGATCGTGCGATCCCAGTTGCGCACCTTCACCGAATTCAGCGCGATGTCGATCACATCGCCATTGGCGTCGAACTGCGGGATTTCGATCCAGTCGCCCACTTTGATCAAACGGTTGGTGGTGAGCTGCACGCCGGCGACGAACGACAGCATCGTGTCGCGGAACACCAGCAGCAGCACCGCAGTGGCCGCGCCCAGGCCGCTCAGGAAAACCCAGGGCGATTGCTCCGACAGGATCGAGAAGATCAGGATGCCGGTGGCGAGATAAATCAGCAGCGTCAGGATTTGCAGCAGTCCCTTGATGGGCCGGTTGCGCGAGACTTCGAGCGTGGAATAATTTTTCTGGATGCCCGCAAACAGCGCCGAACAGGAGCGGGCGCAGATGATGACCAGCAGGATGAGCAGCGACTTCTCGATGATCCGCTGCGTCGAGGGTGCAAAATGCGCAATGACGTGAATACCGGCGATCAGCCCCGCGATGGGCAGTATCCATGACACCTGGAACAGAAAACGCGGATACAGGAACGCGCGTACCCAGATGTTCGACAGATGGCTTGCAAACCGCTGCAACAATGAAAACAACACGCGGCGGCAGATGAAGAACAGCAGGAAGGCCACCAGCACCATCAGCGCC
This sequence comes from Nevskiaceae bacterium, assembly GCA_031277355.1. Lineage (GTDB taxonomy): Bacteria > Pseudomonadota > Gammaproteobacteria > Steroidobacterales > Steroidobacteraceae > ZC4RG30. The sequence continues at coordinate 4,373 of JAITMN010000143.1, forward strand.
GAGCGCGCATAGGGGGAGGTCGCGGCGTCCAGGCCCAGCAGTTGTTCGAGGTCGGTCAACGTGAAGCTCCTTCTTCGCCGAGGGTTCTTGAAACCTTACACCAGAAACAGCGTCCCCAATCCCAGCAATGCCAGAAAGCCAATCACATCGGTGAAGGTGGTCAGCACGACGCCGGAAGACAGCGCCGGGTCCACATTCAGCCGCCGCAGCGTCAGCGGCACCATCACGCCGACGATACAGGCGGCAAGCTGATTGATCACCATCGCCGCCATGATGACGAGCGCGATCTTCCAGGTGCCCAGCCACACCGCCGTGATGCCGCCCACGGTCAGCGCCACCGCGATGCCGGTGAGCAGGCCCACGCCGATTTCGCGCATCAGGAGCCAGCGCACGTCCTGCCACTGCACCTGCCCCAGCGCCATGCCGCGCACGATCAGCGTGACGGTCTGCGTGCCCGCGATGCCGCCCATGCTGGCGACAATGGGCATCAGCGCCGCCAGCGCCGCGACCTTGGCGATGGTGCCCTCGAAGCGTTGCACTACCCAACCGGCAACGAACGCAGTGACCAGATTGATCGCCAGCCAGAACAGGCGGCGGCGTGAAGCGGGCACGACGCTGGCGAACACGTCTTCCTCATCGCGCAGACCCGCGCCGGCCATCACTTCATGCGCGGCCTCTTCGGTGATCACGTCCACCACATCGTCGATGGTGATGCGGCCAAGCAGACGACCTGATTCTTCCACCACCGGGGCCGATAGCAGATCGCGATCGCGGAACAGCGTGACCACATCGCGCGCCGGCATTTCCGGCGGAATGCGCGGGGCTTCGGGATCAAGGCACGAACCCACCGGCGATTCCAGGTCTTCGGTGAGCAGGCTGGTGAGCGTGATCGTGCCCAGAAAGCTGTCGTTGCGATCCACGACGAACAGACGGTCGGTGCGATCAGGCAATTCACCGCGCATGCGCAGATAGCGCTGCACCACTTCCAGCGACACATCCGCGCGCACGCTCACCGTGTCGGTGTTCATCAGGCCGCCCGCGCTGTCTTCGGGCCACGACAGCATCCGCGACAGGCGTTCGCGATCCTGCTGGTTCATGTGATGCAGCAGTTGCTGCGTCACCTTCTCGGGCAGGTCGGCGATCAGGTCCGCCAGATCATCCACTTCAAGGCTTTCGGCGGCGGCGGTGAGTTCGGCGGTGTCCATCTCGCGGATCAATCCGCCGCGCACCTCATCGCTCAATTCGATCAGCACGTCGCCATCGAGTGCGGGGTCGATCAATTCCCACACGATTTCGCGCCGGTCCTGCGGCAGCGATTCGAGCAGTTGCGCGATTTCGGCCGGATGCAGCGTGTTGATCATCCGCTCAGCCGAACGCACCGCGCCTTCGTCCAGCGCTTCGCGCAGCGCGGCCAAACGGCCGGCCTTGCTGGGCTTGCTGTCGATGTGCTCGTCGTTCACGGTGGCTTACAGTCCGCTGTAGTTCGGACCGCTGCCGCCTTCCGGCGTGGTCCAGGTGATGATGCGGTAGGGGTCTTTGATGTCGCAGGCTTTGCAGTGCACGCAGTTGGCCGCGTTGATCTGCAAGCGTTTGCCGTTGCCGTCATCGTCCACCATTTCGTAGACACCGGCAGGACAGAAGCGCGTGCAGGGATTGCCATACTCCTGCGCGCATCGAGTGGCGCACAGATTCGTGTCGGCCACTTTCAGATGCGCGGGCTGCGATTCGTTGTGGCTGGTCTGCGCGAAGAACACGGAGGCCAGCCGATCACGCGGCGGAAGTTCGCGCGGCGTGACCCAGCCTCGATCCACCGGCGCGGATTGATCGAGGCGATGCAGTGCGGTGTTGTCGGAGTTGCTCAACGTCCACGGTGCAAGACCGGCGGTGGCCGTTTCAAATGCCGCGTTGATCAAGCCGGGCACGCGGCCCGCACGAAAGCCGGGTTTGATGTTGCGCACCTTGCGCAATTCGCGGCCGCCTTCGGATGCGCGCCAGCGCGCGTCGAAGCCCGCGGTGTCGCCAGTTTCCTGCAGATGTTCGGCGGCCAGCACGCCGCAGCGAATGGCTTGATGAATGCCTTTGAGTTTCGGGAAATTCAGCGTGCCGCCGGCATCGCCGATCAGCAATGCGCCGGGCATGTCGAGGCGCGGACAACTCTGCCAGCCGCCTGCGGCAATCGTGCGCGCGCCCGCAGCCAGAATGTCCCCGCCTTCGAGCAGCGGCCGCACGGTGGGGTGATGCTTGAATTGCTGGAAGGCTTCAAACGGCGACAGGCGCGGGTCTTTGTAATCAAGACCGACCACATAGCCCACATAAACGCGATCATCATTCAGGTGATAGACAAA
>JAITMN010000169.1 GCA_031277355.1 Nevskiaceae bacterium
GTGGCTTTCTGCAAGATCAGGTCCATCTTGTCGCCGCGCGCCACGCCTTGCAGCAGCGTGATGCGCAGCGGCGATTCGGCGCGGTTGGGCACGGCATCGCCGATGCGCACTTCCACGCGATCACGCATCACCGTGGTGAGGGTTGCATCAAACTCGTTGCCGCACCCGTCGAAGATGCGCAGTGCATCGCCGACGGTCAGGCGCAGCACGCGCGCCACATGCTTTGCCGCGGCATCGGGCAGTGCGATCACTGCGCTGCCTGAAGGCAACCCCGGCACATACACGCGCGTCAATCGCATGTGGCCACCTCGATGGCTTCGGCGGTCACGCGGCCCAGCAATGCGATCTGCTCCGGCGTGATCACATACGGCGGCATCCAGTACACCACATCGCCAACGGGCCGCAGCAGCACGCCGCGTTCCAGCGCCGCGCGGTACACGGCAAGACCGCGCCGATCGCGTGCATCGAAGGCGGCGCGCGTGGCGCGATCTTTCACCATCTCGATCGCCAGAATCATGCCGGTCTGCCGAACTTCCCCGACATGCGGATGGTCTTGCAGCGCCGCTGCTGCCTCTGCCATCAGCCGCGCTGACTCCTGATTGCGCTTCAGCACCGGCTCATCGCGAAAGATCGCAAGCGTTGCATTGGCCGCCGCACACGCCAGCGGATTGCCGGTGTAGCTATGCGAATGCAGGAACGCCTTTTGCTTTGCGTATTCATCATAGAACGCGGCATACATCGCCTCGCCCGTCAGCACTGCCGACAGCGGCAGAAATCCGCCCGTCAGTCCCTTCGACAAACACAGCAGGTCTGGTGCGATGCCCGCCTGCTCGCAGGCGAACAGCGTGCCCGTGCGTCCGAAGCCCACGGCGATTTCATCGGCGATCAGGTGAATGTCGAGCGCATCGCAACACTGGCGCAGCAGCGACAGATACACCGGGTGATACATCCGCATGCCGCCGGCGCATTGCACCAGCGGTTCAACGATCACGGCGGCAATTTCATCGGCGTGTTGTTCCAGCAATGCGCGCATGGCGGTGAATTGCCGCCGCGCGCAGTCCGCCGCATCTTCGCCTGCTTCGCGGTTCCAGGCGTCGGGCGAGGGCGCGGTGAGCACATCCATCAACAGCGGCGCGTAGATGTTTTTGTATAGCGCCACATCGCCCACGGCCAGCGCGCCCAGCGTTTCGCCGTGATAACTGTTGGTCAGCGTGACAAAGCGCCTCTTGCGCGTCTTGCCCGCGTTGCGCCAGTAGTGAAAGCTCATCTTCAGCGCCACTTCGATGGCCGCCGAACCGTTGTCGGCGAAGAAGCAGCGCGTGAGGCCCGCCGGCGCGACGCGCGTCAGTTCTTCGGCCAGTTCCACCGCCGGCTGATGCGTGAAACCGGCGAAAATCACCTGCTCCAATTGCTGCAATTGCGCGGCCACCGCCGAGCCGATGCGCGGGTTGGCATGGCCGAACAGGTTGACCCACCAGGAACTGATCGCATCCAGATAGCGCTGAGCGCCGAAATCCTCCAGCCACACCCCTTCGCCACGGCGTATCGGGATGAGCGGCAACGCCTGCTCGTGATCCTTCATCTGCGTGCAGGGATGCCAGACATGCGCAAGGTCGCGTGCCACCAGAGGATGCGGCGTGGTGTGCGTGGGGCTCATCGGCGCATAATGCCATCGGTTGGCAGGTTCAAGGCTGTTCGTATCCACGAGGTTTGCGATGTTGGGATCACGCAGGGTTGAGAAGATGGCAGTGCCGGTGGCGATGATGACAATGGCGTTGCTCGCGGCCTGTTCGCGCACGGAATCGGTGGATGTGACCGCCACGCTGATGCGCAGCGGTCTGCTTGATCGCGAGCGATTGCTTGCGGTGGCCGATGAACCCGGCTCCTGGCTCACCACGGGCCGCGATTTTGGCGAAACCTATTATTCGCCGCTCACGGCGATCAACGAAAGCAATGTGTCGCGGCTGGGCTTTGCCTGGCAATTGGAAACCGGCACGGGGCGAGGCATGGAAGCCACGCCGCTGGTGATGGATGGCGTGATGATTGTGTCGGGCGTGGCCGGTCGCGTGTATGCAATGAACGCCGCCACCGGCGCAATGCTGTGGCAGTTCGAGCCGCAGGTGAATGGCAAAGCCTTTCGCGGCGCATGTTGCGACATGGTCAATCGCGGTGTTGCCGTGTGGCAGGGCAAGGTGTACGTGGCCGCGCTCGACGGCATCCTGTACGCCCTCAACGCCAACAACGGCAACGTGCTGTGGCAGGCCGACACCATCGACGACAAACAGCGCGCCTATTCGATTACCGGCGCGCCGCAGGTGGCGGGCAATGTCGTGGTCATCGGCAACGGCGGCGCGGAGTTCGACGCACGCGGCTATGTCACCGCCTACGATCTTGAAACCGGCAAGCAGGCGTGGCGTTTCTACACCGTGCCCGGCGATCCGAAAAAAGGCTTCGAGCATCCCGAACTGGAAGAAGCGGCGAAGACCTGGGACCCGGAATCACGCTGGGAATTCGGCATGGGCGGCACGCCCTGGGATGCGCTGGCCTACGATCCGGAGTTGAATCTGTTGTACGTGGGCACCGGCAACGCCGCGCCGTGGAATCGCAAGCTGCGTTCGCCCAAGGGCGGCGACAATCTGTATCTGTCGTCGATTCTGGCGATCAATCCCGACACCGGCCGTCTGGTGTGGCACTACCAGGAAGTGCCGCAGGAGATGTGGGATTACACCGCCACGCAGCCCTTCATACTGGCGAGCCTGAACATCGACGGCGCGGATCGCAAGGTCATCATGCACGCGCCGAAAAACGGCTTCTTCTATGTGCTGGATCGCGCCACGGGGCAATTGCTGTCGGCGGAAAAATACGAAGACGTCACCTGGGCCACGCATGTGGATTTGAAAACCGGCCGTCCGGTGTTTGATCCGGGCGCGGACTACACCGATGGCAAGCCCAAGCTGGTGTTTCCCGCGCCAGTGGGCGCGCACAATTTCAACCCGATGTCGCTGAGCGCGAAGACGGGTCTGGTGTACATCCCCACGGTTCATCTGGGCGCGCTGTTTGCGATGCCTGAAAAACCCGGTGAATGGTTGCCGGGGCGGGGGAACACGAACGTGCAGACGGCGTTTTCCATGCAGTTGGCCGCGCCGGAAACGCTGCCGCCCGCGCTGCGGCCCTTGGCCGATCCGAAATATCTGGCGACGATGCCCGATCCCACACCATCGGCGGCGTTGAAGGCTTGGGACCCGATCACTCACAAGGTGGTGTGGAGCTTCAAGTACGACCAGGGGTTCATGGATCACGGCGGTGTGTTGTCTACCGCAGGTGGGTTGGTGTTTCAGGGCAGTCTCGACGGCACGCTGCGCATCTTCCGCGACACCGACGGGCAGTTGCTGAAAGAAATCGAAGTGGGCACCGCGATGATCGCCGCGCCGATGACGTACACCGTCGATGACGTGCAGTATGTAGCCATTCTCGCCGGCAGCGGCGGCGGTGGTTGGAACACCTGGATGCCGGGCAACATCGCCGCGCGCAAGGGCAATGCCAATCGCATCATCGCGTTCAAGCTCGACGGGGGCAGCACGCCGGTGCCGTCTGATATTCCGCCGCCGGGACCGTTGCCCCAACCGCCTGCGCAACCGGGCAGTGCAGCGGATATCGCCGCAGGCGCAGCGCTGTATGGGGCCAATTGCGGCGGCTGTCATCAAAACGCCTTCCCCGGCCCGGTGCCCGATCTGCGCCGCTCGGCAGTGGTGGCCGACGCCAATGCCTTTCGCGATGTGCTGCTCAATGGCGCGCTGGAACCTCGCGGCATGTCGCGTTGGGATGATCTGCTCAGCGCGCAGCAGGTGGATCAACTGCGTGCGTATCTGATCTCGGTGGCGCAGCAGGCGTATGCCGCGCAGCAGAACTGACTACTGGCACCACGCGCACCAGAACCACCCCGGTGGCCGATACGCGGTGATCACGCGCCCTGCGGTGATCGCCGCGATCCAGCTCAGCAGCGATATCGCCGCAAACAGCCGCGCGGTCCAAGGTGGCGCATCGTCTTCGCCCAGCGCGGCAAGCCGCGTGAATGTGGTGAGATAGAACGCCGCCATGTTCACGCCGGCAATGACGAGCATCAGCATCTTCAATTGCCAGGCCGGGTTGTAGAGATATTGATCGGCGGCGGCGATCACGAACAGCGCACCCGTCATCACGCACAGCGCAAAACCCAGCACGCCATAGGGCACGAGCCGATGCAGCGCCATCAGCGAAATGCCGCGCACCGCATTCATCATCCTCAAATCGAACATGCCCACCGTGCCGAACAGCAGACAGATGCCGATGAAGTGGATCACTTCGACGCTGGCCCAGCCCCAACGTGCGCTCATCAACGTGGCCACGCCCACGCTCTTGCCCCAGGCGATGATCGCGGCAGGATTGAAGATCGGGTCCATCATTCGGTGATCATCAGTATCGTGTAGGTGTGGAGCAGCAACTTGCCGCAGGCCACGCCAGCCAGCCACAGCGCCAGCGATGCCCCGGCCATCATCCGCATCTGTTTCGGCGGCCTCTGGCCGCGAACAATGCGTTGTATCAGCAACGCCGCGCCGATCAGGCAGATGAACTTCAGCGCGAATATCGGGTTCGTCAAAGCCTTGGCCGGATAACCGATCAGCAGGCCCAGACCCGAAACGATGGCCAGCGCCGCGCCCAGCCACATATAGGGAATGAACCCCGCGAACCGTTCCAGCCTTGCGCTTGACGCCACGCCCAGCCCGCGCAGCGAAATGGCGATGCCGCCGCCCACCAGCAGCGCCATGCCCAGCGCGTGGGCGATCAGCAGCCAGAAATAGGCGTAGTCATCCTGCCGCACGAATACGGAAAGCGCCGTCTGTTCGATCCAGGCCAGAATTTGCATTGCCCCTCGCGGCGCGGCGCGCCACAACGACCGCCTGCGCAAGCACACATCGGTGTAGCATAACTGCCCATACGGGAGATAACCCCAAGGGGGATTTTGCAGTGAAACGCATACTGCCGCCCAATGTCAGTCAGACGCGCTTCGCGCAGGCGTTGCGCGCGTTTGCCGGTGTGGTGGGTCAGGACTGGGTGCTCGATACCGATACGGATCGCGACACTTATCTCGACGCCTACTCTCCGGGTCTGGAAGAAAACCATGCGCCCGCCGCAGCGATTGCGCCGGCCGACGTGCAGCAGGTTCAGGCGGTGCTGAAGATCGCCAATCAATATCGCATACCGCTGTGGCCCATTTCGCGCGGCAAGAATTTTGGTTATGGCGGCGCCTCGCCGCGCATGCCGGGCACGGTGGTGCTTGATATGGGGCGGTTGAATCGCATCATTGAAGTGAACGCCGCGCGGGGCTATTGCATCGTGGAGCCGGGTGTGGGGTTCTTCGATCTGTTCGAGTATGTGCAGGCCAACAAGATTCCGCTGCAATTGGGCATCCCCGGCAATGGCTGGGGCAGCGTGGTGGGCAATGCGCTGGAACGCGGTTTCAGCGGCATGGGCGATCACAGCAACAACATCTGCGGCATGGAACTGGTGCTGGCCGATGGCGAAGTGGTGCGCACCGGCATGGGCGCGATCGGCAATGGCGCGGCTTGGCCGCTGTTCAAGCATGGCTTCGGGCCGTCGTGGGATCAGCTCATCGTGCAGTCGAATTTCGCCATCGTCACGAAGCTGTGTCTGTGGATGCGGCCGACCGATGAGATGGTGATGAACATCGAGGTGAAGCTGCCCCGCCCCGAAGACCTGGAGTGGTACACCAATGCGGTGACGCCGCTGCGATTGTCCGGCGTGCTGGAAGGCTTCGTGCGCACCACCAGTCACATGGCTTCGGCCACGGTGCCCACGCTGCGGCGCGAGTGGCACACCGGGCGCGATTCGATTCCCGACAATGTGATTGCGCAGATCATGCAGCGCTTCAATGTGGGCTGGTGGAATGGCCCGTTGGTGCTTTCTGGTCCGGCTGAGGTTTGCGAAGCCCGTCTCAAGCTGGTGCTGGCGCAGTTGGCGAAGTTCTCCAATCTGGAATTCCCGGTCACGCGCAGTTCGGGCGCGCAGCGCGGCCCTACCACCTATCCGCTGCAGATGACGAACTGGTTTGGCGGTCGCGGCGGTCATATCGGCTTCTCGCCTGCGATGCCCTCCGATGGCCGTCTGGTGCAGGAGCAGTTTGAACGCACGCGCCGCCGTTACATCGAATTTGGTCTCGATTACTCCGGCACGTTCTACAACGATGGCCGCTCCAGCACCAATGTGAATCTGATCCTGTTTGATCGCGACGACGCCGAGCAGTTGCAGCGCGTGCATGGCCTGTTCCGCGCGCTGGTGGCCGATGCCAAGCAGATGGGCTATGGCGAATATCGCACGCATATTTCCTACATGGATGACGTGGCCGCCACGTTCGACTTCAACAATCACGCGATGCGGCGTTTGAATGAGCGCGTGAAAGACACGCTCGATCCCAACGGTGTGCTGGCGCCGGGGCGCAATGGCATCTGGCCGGCGGCGTATCGAAATCAGCGGGGCAAGGTATGAAGACGCGATGGCTGTTGTCGTTGCTGGCCGGTTGTGCGGCGGTGTTGGGCGGCGCGTCTGTGTCCGCGCTGGCCGCTGATGCGGCGGGGGGCGCGGAGGCGATTGCGCGCGGTGAAGCGGCGTTCACGCATCGCTGCGCGATGTGTCATCGCGCCGGGCAAACCGGAACCTTCATTCTGGCCCGTCGTCTGGGTGAAGACAGATCGTTGCTGGAACAGCGCACCGACCTGGTGGACGTGTACATCCGCCAGGTGGTGCGTCAGGGGCTGGTCAACATGCCGCGCATATCCCGCGTCGAGTTGCCCGATGCAGACCTCGACGCGGTGATCGCGTACCTGAATCGCCCTCAGTCGTTGCGGGGCGCTTCGCCGAGCCAGCGATAGGCGAAGCCGGCCAGCGCCGCGCCCAGCAGCGGCGCGACCCAGAACAGCCAGAGTTGACCCAGCGCCCAGCCGCCCACGAACAGCGCGGGGCCGGTGCTGCGCGCCGGGTTCACCGATGTGTTCGTGACGGGGATGCTGATCAGGTGGATCAGCGTCAGCGCCAGACCAATGGCAATGGGCGCAAAACCGGCCGGTGCGCGCCAGTCCGTTGCGCCGAGAATCACGATCAGAAAGCCGAACGTCAGCACCACTTCGATGGCAAGACCTGAGGCGAGGCTGTAGCCGCCCGGTGAATGAAGGCCGTAGCCATTGGATGCCAGACCGCCCGCGATGTCGAAGCTGGGTTGGCCGCTGGCGATGAAGTACAACACGCCCGCTGCGGCAATGGCGCCGACCACCTGCGCGATGACGTAGGGCAGAAAATCCTTCGCCGGAAAGCGCCCGCACACCACGAGGCCCAGTGATACGGCGGGGTTCAGATGGCAGCCGGAGATGTGGCCGATGGCAAAAGCCATCGTCAGCACCGTGAGGCCGAAGGCCAGCGCCACGCCGGCAAAGCCGATGCCGAGTTCGGGAAATGCGGCGGCGAGCACGGCGCTGCCGCAGCCGCCGAACACCAGCCAGAAGGTTCCGAACAGTTCCGCAGCAAGACGTTTTGACAAGGGCATTTTCTACACTCCGTGAAGTTGCCTGGACCGATCCTCTCGACACGGCGCAGTATACTTCACTGCAACAGCATGAATTCCCAGTTCCCTTTGATTGTGCATGCGGCCACCGGTCTGCTGGCCGGCGCGCGGCAGGTGCTGAGCCCGCACGCGGATCAGCGGCCTTCGGGCGTGAACGCCGATCTGATCGTTCTGCACGGCATCAGTCTGCCGCCCGGTGAGTTCGGCGGGCCGTGGATCGAGCAGTTGTTCAACGGTCACCTGCCGCCCGAACAGCATCCGTACTTTGCGCAGATTGCCGGCCGTCGCGTGTCGGCGCATGCGCTGATTCGCCGCGATGGGCAGATCGTGCAGTTCGTGCCGTTTCATCTGCGCGCCTGGCATGCGGGGCAGTCGGTGTGGGAAGGGCGCAGCGCCTGCAATGATTTTTCCATCGGCATCGAGCTGGAAGGGGCCGATGATGTGCGCTATGAGAGCGTGCAGTATGTGCGCGCCGCCGAGTTGGTGCGGGCGTTGGTGGCGGCGTATCCGTTGTTGTCGGCGTCGCGGCTGGTGGGGCATAGCGATATCGCGCCGGGGCGCAAGACCGATCCGGGCGATGCGTTTGATTGGCTGCGAATGAGGCGGGCGTTGCAGGCCGATGCCGGGGCGAGCTAGTCGATGCGGCTGCGGTCCCAGAGAATCTCCGACCCGCGTTCGTGCCGCGCCAACACGCGCGCCAGCACGAACAGCAGGTCCGATAGCCGGTTCAGATAGATCAGACTCTCGCCCATCGCCGCTTCTTCAACGCGCGCCAGCGTCCAGCAACGTCGCTCGGCGCGCCGCGCCACGGCTCGCGCCAGATGGCAGCGCGAGGCCGCTTCACCGCCGCCCGGCAGGATGAATTCTTTCAATGGCGGCAGCGTGGCGTTGAAGGATTCAATGTCTTCTTCCAGCGCGCTGATGTGTCTTGGGCTCATCGTCCTGCTGCCGGGGATCGACAGTTCACCGCCGAGATCAAACAGATCATGTTGAACGCGCAGCAGCACGCGCGCCGCCGTTGCGGGAAGTGCAGGCGTTGCAAGCAATGACCCGATCAGACAATTGAGTTCATCGACGACGCCCAGCGCTTCGATGCGCGCGTCGTCCTTCGCCACGCGGCTGCCATCGCCCAGACCCGTGGTGCCCGAGTCGCCGGTGCGCGTGGTGATTCTGCTGAGTCGGTGTCCCATCCTTGCGGTGTCCCCAAGATCAAGATTGCGTTGAAGGGGTGCGATGGTAGCTTCTTTGGAGGGCTGCGTTGATTATTATGGACTGTGCGTATAGTTTATGCGCATGCATCCCAAAGAGACTCGCGCGGCCAAGCGCGCCGCCAATCTCAGCGTCAGCGCTGAATTGCTCGATCAGGCCCGCGAGTTGGACATCAATCTGTCCGCCACGCTGGAAGCCGCCTTGCAGGGCGAGGTGCGCGCACGCAGACGCCAGCAGTGGCTGGAAGACAACCGCGAAGCCATCGCGACGTACAACGCGCGCATCGAGCGCGACGGCGTGGCCGGGGATCATGTGCGCGCGTTCAAGGCGCGGGCATGAGGCAGTTCATCGTCTACGCCAATGCCGATACCGCCTCGCGCAAGCTGATTCCCTGCTGGCTGAATGTGCAGAGTGATCTGATCGACACCGCCGGATCGCGGGTGGTCGCGCCGCTGATAACGCCCGCGCAGGCGCGAGTGCCGATGCGACATCTGATGCCGGAGTTCACGGTCGCGGGCAAGCGGCTGGTGATGGACACCGCGCAGATCACCAGTGTCCCGCTGCAAATGCTCGGCAAGCCGCTGGATGATTTATCGCATGAGCGATTCGCGATCATGGCCGCGATCGATATGCTGACGCACGGCATCTGACTGCGCCGACCACTGCGCCCGCCCGCTTGATTCATCTTACGCAGAAATCGCCAGTTTCTCCTGCCGGTAACGCCATACCGCCGCGAGCCACAGCAGCGCGGCCAGCGCCAGTGAACTGAGCAGATACACCATCCACTGTTCCGGCGTGGCCGCTTCGCCGCGCGTGATCTTCTGGATCATCTGGCTTTGCGACAGAAACGGCGCGGCATACAGCCACAGCAAAGTATCTTTGACCGGGTACACCGACAGCGCAAACACCGGCAGCATCGGCAGCATCATCAGCCACACCAGATGGCTTTGCGCTTCTTTCATGCTCTTGGCGGCAGCGGCCAGCAATGTCAGCAGCGCGGTGCCGATCAGCAGCAGCGGCAGCAACACCAACAACAGTTTGCCCATTGCAGCGAAGCTCACATCCATCGACATCGACGCATTGCGCACCAGTCCGGCGCTGATCTTGAAGCTCAGCAGAATCAGCAGGATCGACGTGGCGCCCAACAGCACGGCAGATAGCATCTTGCCGCTGACCAGCGCGCCACGCGCCACCGGCGTGGTGAGCAATGGTTCCAGCGATTGACGTTCGCGCTCGCCGGCGGTGGTGTCCATCGCCAGATGCGCGCCGCCGATGAACGCGAACATCACGAGGATCAGCGGCAGCAATGCAGTGAGCAATGCGCCGCGCTTGGCTTCGACGGTGGCCAGATCGCGCGTGCCGGTATTCAATGGCGCGGCCACCGCCGGATTGATGCCGCGCGCCAGCAGCCGCAACGACGCCACGCTTCGGCTGTAGCCATCGAGCGCCGCCCGCACGCGCGCCACCGACACGTCGGCGGTGCGGCGCGTGGTGTCGGTGAGCAATTGCAGTCCGGCCGGCCGGCCCGCGCGCCAGTCTTCGGCAAAATGCTCATCGACGATCAGCGCGAGGTCTTCCTGCTGCGCGCGGATGCGCGCTTCGATGTCTTGCGGCGCGGCTTTGGCGATGATGCCAAGGCTTGCAAGATGCGCCATCAGGTTCGGCGCCTGCTCCATGCCGGCCACCGGCAACTGCAACGGTTTGTCGAGCTGGGTTTCGCGGCGCATCGTGGCGAGCTTGTCGGCGCCCAGGAACATCAGTGGATACATCAGCGGCGCGATGAACAGGCTCAGCATCAGCGTGCGGCGGTCGCGCGTGAAGTCGCGCAGTTCCTTGCGCAGCACGATCCACATCGCATGGAGAAAGCTGATGCGGCTCATGCGTGCAGCCCTTCTTCGCTGCCGCTGAGTTTGACGAAGGCGTCTTCGAGGCTTGCTTCGCCCGCCGCTTCGCGCAGTTCGTCGCTGCTGCCCTGCGCCATCACCTTGCCGTGCGCGATGATGACGATGCGATCACACAGCGCCGCCACTTCCTGCATGATGTGGCTGGAAAAAATCACGCAACGTCCTTCGGCGCGCAGTTGCTTCAGAAAACTGCGCAGGCCGCGCGTGGTCATCACATCGAGGCCATTGGTGGGCTCGTCGAGGATCACGTTCTTCGGGTCATGCACCAGCGCGCGAGCAATGGCGGTCTTCGTGCGTTGACCTTGCGAAAAACCTTCGGTGGCGCGGTCGAGGAAGTCTTCCATCTGCAATGCGGCGGCGAGTTTGGCGATGCGCTGCGCGATGGCTGCGGCAGACATGCCATGCAATTGACCGAAGTATTCGATGTTCTCGCGTGCGGTCAGGCGCTTGTATACGCCGCGTGCGTCGGGCAGCACGCCCAGATTGCGGCGCACCTGTTCGGCGTCGGCGGCCACGTCGATGCCATCGACCAACACGCGGCCCTGCTCGGGTGTCATCAGTGTGTAGAGCATGCGCAGTGTGGTGGTCTTGCCCGCGCCGTTGGGGCCGAGCAATCCGGTGATCTGTCCGTCGTGCGCGGTAAAGCCCACATCGTCCACCGCGACGACGCGCTGTTTGTCCCTGCCCTTGCCGGGAAAGCTCTTGCGCAATGCTTCGGCGAGGATCACGGTTCGGCTCCGTTGAAGCTGGTGAACGGCGCAACGTAGTTCAGCGTGTTCAGGCAATCCCCGTCGAGCGCTTTGGCGTCGGCCTTTTCGATGAACTGCGTGAAGAGCTTTGGCATGCAGCCCGCGCCGATCACGTTGTGACCCTGACCGCGCAACACGAACAAACGGCCATTGGGCAGCGTCTTCACCGCTTCTTCGCCATAACGCGGCGGCGTGACCGGATCAAATTCACCGGCCAGCACCAGCGCGGGCACGTCGGTGGCAAGCGGCTGATTGAAGTTGTCGGGCACTGCGCCCTTGGGCCACACCTCACACATCGCGGCCATGCCATCGGGGATCAGATTGCCGAGCACGGTGAGCGCGTCCTCATCGCGCGCCACGATGCTGTTGGCGTCTTCACTGCAGAT
>JAITMN010000240.1 GCA_031277355.1 Nevskiaceae bacterium
ATGGCGATCACGATAAAGTCCGCTGAAGAGCAGCAAAAGATGCGCGTTGCCGGCCGTCTGGCCGCCGACGTGCTCGACATGATTACCGAGCATGTGGTGGCTGGCGTCACCACCGAAGAACTGGATCGGCTCTGCCACGATTTCATCATCGAGACGCAGCAGTCGATTCCCGCCAATCTGGGTTATCGCGGCTTTCCCAAAACCGTGTGTACGTCGGTGAATCATGTGGTGTGCCACGGCATCCCCAACGACAAGAAACTGCGCGCCGGCGACATCATCAACATCGATGTCACGGTGATTCGCGATGGCTTTCACGGCGACACCAGCCGCATGTACATGGTAGGCAAACCGCCGGTGCTGGCCGAGCGTCTCACGCGCGTGTGCTTCGAGGCGATGTGGGCGGGCATACGCCAGGTGCAGCCCGGCGCGCGGCTCGGCGATGTCGGCTACGCAGTGCAGGCGCTCACCGAAAGCGAGGGTTTTTCGGTGGTGCGCGAATACTGCGGTCATGGCATCGGGCGCGTGTATCACGAAGACCCGCAGGTGCTGCACTATGGCAATGCGGGCAGCGGCACGGTGTTGCGTCCAGGCATGACGTTCACGGTGGAGCCGATGATCAATGCCGGCAAACGGCATGTGCAATTGCTCAAAGATGGCTGGACTGTGGTAACGAAGGATCACTCGCTGTCGGCGCAGTGGGAGCACACCGTACTGGTTACGGAAACCGGCCATGAGGTGCTGACGCTGGGTCAGGCCGACAGGCCGCAGGGCTGAAAGTCCGTGGTGTCGATCCAGCAGGCTTCGCTGGAAGAGGAAGCCGGCACGTTCAGCGAACAGACGCTGGATTGGCCGCTGCTGGATCGTCTGCCCACACTGCTCACCGAAGGCGAACACTCGCCGGCCACTTACCGCGAGTTGCTCTCCCGCTCGCAGCAACAGCTTGCCGAGCGCTTCCTGGCCGAAGAGCCGGTCGAAGCATTGGTGCGCGCCCGCGCGCAGTTCGTCGATACGGTATTGCGCGAGGTGTGGAATCAGCACTTCGATGGCGATCTGGCTGCGCAATTGGCGCTGCTCGCCGTGGGCGGATATGGACGCGGCGAGTTGCATCCCTGCTCGGATATCGATCTGCTGATTTTGAAACCCGCGCAACCGTCACTGACCAGCGCGCAGGGCGCGCAACTGGAACGCTTCGTTACCTTTCTCTGGGATATCGGCCTGCAAGTGGGGCACAGCGTTCGCACGGCGCGCGAGTGCGCCGAAGAAAGCGCCGCCGATGTGGGCGTGATGACGACGCTGCTGGAATCGCGACTGATCGCAGGCTCCGCCGAGCGCGCTGCGGAGATGAACGAAGCGCTGTCGCCGCAGCATGTGTGGCCGGCGGATCGCTTCTTCGAAGCCAAGGTGCAGGAGCAGACGCTGCGCCACGCCAAGGCCAACGACACCGCCTACAACCTGGAACCGAATGTGAAGACCGGGCCGGGCGGTCTGCGTGATCTGCAAACCATTGGCTGGGTGGCGAAGCGTCACTTCGGCGCGCGCAGCCTCGATGAACTGGTGACGAAGGGATTTTTGACGCCGGCGGAACTGCGTAAACTCAAACAGGCGCAGGCGTTCTTGTGGAAGGCGCGCTTTGGCCTGCATGTGCTGACTGGCCGCCATGAAGACCGGCTGCTGTTCGATCATCAACTGCGGCTGGCGCAGATGTTCGGCTACGAAGACGCCAGCTACACGCTTGCGGTGGAACAGTTCATGCAGCGCTACTACCGCACCGTGCTCGATGTGAGCTTTCTAAACGAACTGCTGTTGCAAGCCTTCCGCGATCAGATCATGCCCGGCAACCTGCCGCCGGAACCGCTGAACGCGCGATTTCAGATTCGCAATGAATACCTCGATGCCACGAGCGCGGACATCTTCGCGCGCGCGCCCTCCTCGCTGCTGGAACTGTTCACGCTGCTGGAACAGCATCCGCGCATACGCGGCGTCAGCGCAGCGACGATGCGTGCGGTGGCGCGGCATCTGTGGCTGATCGACGAGGAATTCCGGCAGAACCCGCGCCATCATCGTCTGTTCCTTGAAATCCTGCGCGCGCCGGTGGGCGTCACGCATGAACTGCGGCGCATGAACACCTACGGCGTACTGGGGCGTTACATTCCGGCCTTCGGCCGCATCGTCGGCCGCATGCAATACGATCTGTTTCACGCCTACACCGTAGATGCGCACACGCTGTTCGTCGTCAGCAATCTGCGGCGCATGGCGATGTCGAAGTTCGACGCCGAATTGCCGCGACTGTCGGTGGTGATGCAGCTTCTGCCCAAGCCGGAGCTGGCGTATCTGGCGGCGTTGTTCCACGACATCGCCAAGGGGCGCGGCGGCGATCACTCCGAGTTGGGCGCGGTGGATGCCGAAGCGTTTTGCCTCGAACAAGGCGTGTCGCCCTACGATGCGCGGCTGGTGGCGTGGCTGGTGCGTCATCACCTCGATCTGTCGCTCACGGCGCAGAAGCGCGATATCGACGATCCGGCAGTCATCAACGATTTCGCGCGGTTGGTAGGCGATGAAGCGCACCTTGATTATCTGTATGTGCTGACCTGCGCCGATGTGCGCGGCACGAATCCGAAGCTGTGGAATTCGTGGAAGGCTTCGCTGTTTCACGGCTTCTACGAGCGCGTGCGCGCAGCGCTGCGACGCGGGCTTGAAACACCGATAGACGAAGAACAACTGCTGCGCGAACGTCAGGACGCCGCGCGCACGCTGCTGAGCGCCGCCGATGTGGGCGCACCGGCCATCGACCGCGCGTGGTCGCTGCTGCCCAGCGCGTGGTTTCTGCGCAGTTCGCCGGAGGAAATCGCCTGGTTCACGCGCCTGCACGCGGCGCGCGATGCCGGCGCGGATGATCCCATCGTCGCAGTGGAGCCGCACAGCGATAGCGGCGCCACGGCGGTGCTGATCTTCGCGCCGCATCGCAGTCATGGCTTTGCGCGCGCCACGGCGGTGCTGGATCAGTTGGGCCTCACCGTCGTTGATGCGCGCATCGCCTCGGCCAGCAATGGTTTTGATCTCGACACCTATCATGTGCTGGAAGAAAACGGCTCGCCGATCCAGGAAGCCGAGCGCATCACCGAACTGAAAGCCTCGCTGTGGCGCTCGCTGCGAAGGCCGGAGCAATCCCCGCTGGCCGTGTCGCG
>JAITMN010000290.1 GCA_031277355.1 Nevskiaceae bacterium
GCTTCGGGCAGCAAGCGGCGCAGATCGTCGGCGATTTTTTCGATGGTGCTGATTTCGTTGTGCACGAAGTAGATTTGTCCGCCGCGCCGCAGTTCGCGCAGGGAAGCTTCGCGGATCACGGCATCGTTCCATTGGCTGACGAAGGTTTTGATTGCGACGCGACCGGCGGGCGGCGTGGTGATCAGCGACAGATCGCGCAGTCCGCCGAGGGCCATGTTCAGCGTGCGCGGAATGGGCGTGGCGGTGAGCGTGAGCACGTGCACGTCGGCGCGCAGTGCTTTCAGGCGTTCTTTGTCGCGCACGCCGAAGCGATGTTCTTCGTCGATGACGAGCAGGCCCAGCGCCTTGAAGCGCGCGTCGGCGTGCAGCAGGCGATGCGTGGCGATCAGGATGTCGATGCGACCGTCTTCGAGGTTTTGCAGGATCGCCGATGAATCCTTGGTGCTGCGAAAGCGCGACAGCGATTCGATGCGCACCGGCAGATCGGCGAAGCGATCACGAAAGCGCGCCAGATGCTGTTCGGCCAGCAGCGTGGTGGGCGCGAGCACCGCCACCTGCTTGCCTGATTGCACGGCCACGAACGCGGCGCGCATCGCCACTTCGGTTTTGCCGAAACCCACGTCGCCGCAGACCACGCGATCCATCGGCTTTTCGGCGGTGAGATCAGTGATCACATTGCGGATGGTTTCGGCCTGATCAGCGGTTTCCTCGAAGGGAAAGCCTGCGGCGAAGCTTTGATACTCGTGTTCATCGAAGCGCAGCGCAAAACCCTTGCGCGCTTCGCGGCGCGCGTAGAGGTCAAGCAGATCGGCGGCCACGTCGCGCACCTGCTCGCTGGCTTTGCGGCGGGCCTTGGCCCATTGATCCGTGCCGAGTTTGTGCAGCGGCGCGGCTTCGCTCGATGCGCCGGTGTAGCGGCTGACCAGATGCAGGCTCGCAACGGGCACATAGATGCGATCACCGCCGGCGTATTCGATGATGAGGAATTCGCCGTCTTCGTCGGCGATCTGCATTTTTTGCAGGCCGGCGTAGCGGCCCACGCCGTATTGCTCGTGCACCACCGGCGCGCCATCGGCGAGGTCTTGCAGATCGCGCAGGATGGCTTGCGGATCAAGTTGCGTGCGTCGTCGTCGGCGTTCCTGCGAAGCGCGTTGGCCGAAGAGTTCACCATCGGCGTAGACGGTGAGCGGTGGGTCGAGCAGTTGCAATCCGCCGACGCCGGTGGCGGCAGTCAATGCCACCGGCGCGGAGGAATGGACGAAGGCTTGCCAGCCCGCAACGATCTGATGAGCGATGTTCGCATCGCGCAGCCATTGGCCCAGCACTTCGCGGCGGCCGGGCGAGTCGGCGATGATCAGCGTGCGTGCGTGGGAGCGCGAAAGTTGTTCGGCCAGCGGCGCGAAGGGATGTTCGGCGCGGGCGTCGAGGCGAAGCGTTGGCGGTGGGGCGAAGAGGGCGGAGGGGGCGGGGGATTCAGAGGGCGCGAGTCGATCCGGCGTGCCGGTGAATACTCGCGTTTCCTGCTCCAACTGCTGCATCAGCGGCGCTGCGCCCAGATACAACTCCGCCGGATCGAGCACCGGATGTTCGATGTCGTGACGCATCTGCTCGAAGCGCGCGGTGACTTCGGCTTCGATGCGCGCTGCGGCGGCGGCCAGGCCATCGTCGGCGGCGAATACGCGACGCGCGGGCAGGTAGTCCAGTAGTGTTGCGGTGGATTCGAAGAACAGCGGCAGATAGAACTCGATGCCCGCGGGCGCAGCCCCTTCGCGCACGCCGCGATAGATCGCCGAGCGCGAGGGATCGCCTTCGAAGCGGATGCGATAGCGGCGGCGGAATTCGCGGCAGGCGGCGTCATCCAGCGGAAATTCGCGCGCCGGGAGCAGTTGCAGGTGATCCAGTTTGTCGAGCGAGCGCTGCGTGTCGGGGTCGAACAGGCGGATGCTGTCCACGCGATCATCGAACAGGTCGATGCGCACCGGCGCGGCGCTGCCCATGGGGTACAGATCGAACAGCGATCCGCGAAGCGCGAACTCGCCGGGCGAGGCCACCTGCGCAACGGGGCTGTAGCCGGCGACGGCGAGGCGCGCACGAGCGGCTTCGAGCGGAAAGGCGTCGCCGACGCTCAGATCAAAGCAGCGGCCGGCGATGTAGGCCGTGGGCGCAAGGCGCTGCATCAGCGTTTCGGGGCTGACGATCAGGATGCCGCGCGTCAGCGTGGGCAACCGCGCGAGCGTGGCGATGCGTTCGGAGACCAGATCAGGCAGCGGCGAGAAGTGCTCGTAGGGCAGCACTTCCCAATCCGGCAGTTGCAGCACTTCAAGGCCGGGCGGGGCGAAGAATTCCAGTTCCCGCCGCAGCAGATCGCCGCCGCGTGCGTCGTCGGCCACGCACACCCACAGCCGCGAATCGGCGGCAGCGGCCGTGGCGAGCGCCAGTGCGCGGGCGCTGCCGGGCAGGGCGGGCCAGCGCTGTTCGCCGGAAGGCGGGGTGGGAAGCAGGGGGAGGGGGGTCATTCAATCGGGGCGTCAGGCAGGCAAACCGCCGGATCGGTTACGGTGATGTCGAAGAAGTCGAAATGCTTGGTGTTGCGCGTCAGCAGCACCAGATTGCAGGTCTGGGCCGTGGCGGCGATGCCAACGTCCGCAAAACCCGGATCACGGCCCATGGCGCGGCCCTGATCGGACAGTCGCCCGGTTACCTGAGCAATGCGCGGATCAAAGGGGATGATCTGCTCGGCGCCACTGTTCAGCAGCGTGCCCAGCCATTGCTCCAACGCTTCGGCCCGCCTGGCGCCGCCGAGCCGCCGAAGGCGGCAAATGCCCTGTTCGATTTCGGCGATGGTGATGGCGGAAATGAACAGACGGTTGCCGTGTCTGCGCACCCAATCGGCAAACGGGGCGTTCGATTCGGCCTTGCCCGGCGCCAACATCGACAGAACAGAGGTATCGAGCAGATACCCCAGACTCACAGTTCGATGTTCCGCAGCGGGGCAGGATCGCGTTCGAATTCAACATCTGCGGGAAAAGACAGCAGAATTTCTGCGAACGATGCCCCATCGTCGGGGTACAGCCGCTGCGCATCCTCAGGCGGCACCAGCACCGCTGCGGGTTTGCCGTGACGGGTAATGATGGTGGGGCGGCCATTTTCGGCGGCTTCCACCAGCGCCGAGAAACGGGCTTTGGCTTCACGAACCTGGACTGCTTGCATGGCGCACTATCTATTGTGACTACATGAGACTACAACACAATACAGGGGCGCTTCGTTCGGGTCAAATCCGCCGGGCAGGATGCCTTGCGGAGGTAGGGATCAGGAATCAGCGTGTCGCCACCGCGTGAATCACATGGCTGTATTCGAAGTACACCGAGAAGCCGTCGTAATCCCAGCGCGTGATCGGCGGTTGGCCCACGGTGGCGTGGCGCGAAAGCGGCTGGCCGAAGCGGGCTTCGACGCTGCTCATCGACGAGCCGCGCTGGGGAACCTGCACGGTGGTGGGGCGCAGTTGCGGTTGGCCGTCCACGACAATCGTTTCGGCCAGCGCCGGGGTGGTCAGGCAGACGGCAGCCAGTGCGAGCCAGAGTTTCATGCGCGTCAATATACCAGTGTCGCGGGCCGGTGGGAGCCATCACGGGCCGGGCCGTGCTTAAATGCGCCCATCCATGTTCCATCCACTGTCCCTGTTTCTCGGCCTGCGCTACGCGGGCGCGCGATCGCAGAAATTCTTTGTCTCCTTCATCACCTGGGTGTCGCTGCTGGGCGTTGCGGTGGGGGTGGCGGCGCTGATCGTGATTCTGTCGGTGATGAACGGGTTTGAAGCGGAACTGCGTTCGCGGCTGTTGTCTCTGTCGTCGCCGGTGCGGGTGGAGATGGCCGGCGGCGATGCGGCGGCGCTGGATGCTCTGCGTCCGGCTCTGGCCGATGTGGCCGGCGTCACGGCGGTGACGCACTTTGCCGAGTTGCAGGTGCTGGCCGTTCGCCAGCCGGAGATGCTGCCGGTGGTGTTGCGCGGCGTGGATGCGCAGGCTTTCGATGCGATGCGTGCGTTGCTGTTCGATGAGGCAGTCGGGGCAGATGTGCCCGGCGAGGGTCTGGTGCTCGGCGATCTGGTGGCCGCGCAATTGGGTGTGAATGTGGGCGACACGATCACGCTGCTGGTGCCCGATGTGCGCGAGGGCGGCCTGCCTGCCGCGCGGCTGCGCGAGTTCACCGTGACCGGGCGCTTCGAGGCCGGCTTGCAGGAACATGACGGCACGCTGGCCTACGCCACGCTTGCCACGATGCAGGCGCTGGGCGCAACGCAGTCCGGTTCCAGTGGTCTTGCGGTGGATGTTGCCACCGTGCTCGATGCGCCGCAGATCGCCGCGCGCATCCGCGATGCGCTCGATGACAAAGGCGCGCAGGGCGTCACCGTACACGACTGGACGCAGGATCACGCCAGCTACTTTCGCGCCATCCGCATCGAGAAGACGATGATGGCGCTGATCCTGCTGCTGGTGGTGGCGGTGGCGGCGTTCAACATCGTTGCCATGCTGGTGATGGTGGTGAGCGACAAGCGCACCGACATCGCCATCCTGCGCACGCAGGGCGCAGCGCCGCGTCAGGTGGCCGGCGCGTTCATCACGCAGGGGCTGGTGATCGGCTGGACCGGCGTTGCCGGCGGAGTGGCGCTGGGTGTGTTGCTGGCGCGCAATGTCAGCGCGGTGCTGGATTTTCTGGATCGTCATTTTGGCGTGAGGATTTTCGATGCCGATGTGTTCTACATCACGCGCGTGCCCTCCGAACTGCATCACAACGACGTGCTGCTGATCGCAGCGGCGGCGTTAGCGGTCACCGCATTGGCTACGGTTTACCCCGCATTGCGCGCGGCGGCGGTGCCGCCAGCCGAAGCGCTGCGTTACGAGTAATCATCATGGCGCTGCGCGACACTTACGAATGGCTGCTGGGGATGCGCTATCTGCGCTCGGGCAACAAGCGCGGTTTTTTGTCTTTCATCACTGCAATCAGCATCGGCGGACTGACGCTGGGCGTGGCGGTGCTGGTGGTGGTGCTGTCGGTGATGAATGGCTTTGAGAAGGAATTGCGCAGCCGTATTTTGAACGTCACGTCACATGCCACGCTCATGGGCCTCGATGGTCCGCTACCCGACTGGCAGATCGTGCAGGAACAGGCGCGTGCGATGCCGGGCGTGGTTGCGGCTGCGCCTTATATCGAAGTCAAGGCGATGCTGGTGGCCGGCTCGCGCATCGCCGGCATGCAATTGCGCGGCGTGTTGCCGGAGGAAGAAGCCCAGGCCGTGGGATTGGGGCAGGCGATGGTCAGCGGTTCGCTCGATGAGCTGCAAGCCGATAGCTGGCGCATCGCCATCGGCGAGGCGTTGGCGAAAGAGTTGAACGTGACGGTGGGCGATACGATTGTGGTGATCGCGCCCGAAGGCACCGTAACGCCCAGCGGCATGGAGCCGCGCATGCGCCGCTTCACCGTGTCGGGCATTTTTCGCTCGGGCATGTATGAATACGACCGGGGCCTGGCGCTGGTGCATGCGCGCGATGCGGCGCGGCTGTATCGCCTGGGCGATGCGATGACCGGCGTGCGTTTGCAATTGAGCGATCCGCTGGAAGCGCCTTCGCTGGTGCGGCAATTGGCGGTGGATTTGGGCGGCGGCTATTACGTCAGCGACTGGACGCGCAATCACGCCAATTTTTTCAGTTCCATCCGCATGACCAAGTCGATGCTGTTCGTGATTCTGTCGATGATCGTCGCCATTGCTGCGTTCAACATCGTTGCCACGCTGGTGATGGTGGTGAAGGATAAACAGCAGGATATTGCGATTCTGCGCACCTTCGGCGCGGGGCCGCGCAATATCCTGGGCGTGTTCGTCGTGCAGGGCACGTTGATCGGCGCGGCGGGGGTTGGGCTGGGCATACTGCTGGGCGTGGTGATCTCGATGAACCTCGAAGCGCTGGTGCATGGACTCGAAGCGCTGACCAGCGTGCGTTTTCTCGATGAAAAGGTGTACTTCATGAGTGATCTGCCGGCCAGTGTGGAACTGGGCGACGTGCTGCGTATCGGCCTCGTGGCGCTGCTGCTGGGCGCGCTGGCCACCGCGTATCCGGCGTGGCGCGCGTCGCGAACGGCTCCGGCGGAGGCGCTGCGTCATGACTGAGCCGGTGTTGCTGGCCGAAGGGTTGAGCCGGTCTTTCAGCGAAGGTCATTCGCAACTGAGCGTGCTCAGTGACCTGAATCTGCGCGTGGAACCGGGTGAGCGTCTGGCTATCGTGGGCGTCTCGGGTTCAGGCAAGACCACGCTGCTGCAATTGCTGGGCGGTCTCGACGTGCCGGATGCGGGCGTCGTGCGCGTGGAGGGGCAGGACATTCACGCGCTGAATGAGCGCCGTCGCTGCGAGTTGCGCAATCGCACGCTGGGCTTCGTCTATCAATTTCATCATCTGCTGCCGGAATTCTCGGCGCTGGAAAATGTGGCGATGCCGCTGCTGGTGCGGCGCATGCCGGTGGCTGAGGCCACGGCGCGTGCGCGCGAAGTGCTGGGGCAGGTGGGCTTGCAGGCGCGTCTGACGCATCGGCCCAATCAGCTCTCCGGCGGCGAACGCCAGCGCGCAGCGGTGGCGCGCGCGCTGGTCACGCAGCCGCGTCTGGTGCTGGCCGATGAGCCTACCGGCAATCTGGATGGCGCGAACGCAGCGCAGGTGTTCGAACTGTTGCTGGAACTGAACCAGTTGCACGGCACCAGTCTGATCGTCGTGACCCACGATCCGCGTCTGGCGGCGCGGATGGACCGGATTTTGACGCTGGAAGGGGGAAAATTGCGCTAATACGTCAATTATGGGTTCCTGACGTTTCCGCGCCGGGAATTTAATCTGCTGACGGTGCTGACCCGCCAAATCAACTCCAGCAGATACTTCGCCGTGAGACCGCCGATCACCGAGCAGATCAGGCTGCCCAGCAGAAAGGGCTTCCACGCCCCGCCCATGCCCGACAGCAGCCAGTCCCAACTGAGTTCGAAATGAAAGTCGCCGGGGGTTGCGCCAAGCAGTGTTGCGCCGACGCGGTAGGCGATGAAATACAGCGGCACGGAGGTCAGCGGATTGGCCACCAGCAGTGTCGCCACCATCGCCGGCACGTTCAGACGCCAGATCATCGCGACGAGCAATCCCACGAGCAGATGCGCGGGCACCGGCGTGAAGGCGATGGCGACCCCCGCGCCCACGGCGCTGGTGATGGCGCGGCGGTTCAGCGCCCACAGCCGCGCGTCGCGCAGGCCGGGACCGATCAGGCGGGCCGCCCAGCCGTGGCGGATGTTCTCGCCCATCGGGCGCAGCTTGATGAAGAATCGGCGGGGCATGGCCGGCAGACTCTACCAAGGCCCCGCCTCACAGGGCAGTGCGGGCGATGATGCGCAGTCTGTGGATACTGGCCGGTGTGACGATTGGCGCGCTCGCGCCGCCGCCGATGGATTTTCTGCTGCCGTGGCTGGCCGCGTTGCTGATCGCGGCGGCGATCTTCACGCGGCATTGGGGACCGCTGCTGCTGGTTGCAGGCGCTGCGCTGACGCATGGGCTGATCGTGGCCGAAGTGCAGGCGCAGTTGCGCTGCGAGGAGCGCGTGCTGGCCCAGGTGCAGGTGATCGGCGTGCCCTCGCGCGGCGGCAGCGGCTGGCGATTTGAAGCGCTGGTGAAGCATCCGCGCGAGCCGGGCCGCGCCGATGTGCGCGCGGTCGTTGAAATGCCGGGATTTGGCGGGCAGCGTCCGGCGGTGGGCGAAACCTGGCAGTTGCTGCTGCGTTACCGGCCGATCCCCGATGATGCCGATGGCGGTGTGGATGCGCTGCGCATCGCGGTGCGCGATCACCGGCAGGCCAGCGCGCGGGCGATGGCCTCGCCGCTGAACCAGCGCATTGCCACGGCGCGCGGCATCTCCATCGACGCGCTGCGCGAGCGTGTGGCCCAGCGCATCCAGCGCCGCGCGCTCGATCCTTCCGCCGGCGCGCTGCTGGCCGCGCTGGCCGTTGGCGTCACCGGCGAGGTGACGAACCGGCAGTGGCGCGATTTCAGCGCCACCGGCATCACGCATCTGGTGGCGATCTCCGGCGGACACGTCACCTTCTTCGCGCTGCTGAGCATGGCGGCGGTGCGCAGGTTGTGGAATGTGCTGCCGGCGTTGCAGCGGCGCGTGAATCGCGAGCGTCTTGCCGGCATCGCAGGCGTTGCGCTCGCCACGGCCTATGCGCTGCTTTCCGGATTTTCCGTGCCCGCGCAGCGCACGATGCTGATGCTGGCGGTGTTCGTGCTGTGGCGGGAAACGGCGCGCACCGCAACGCCGTGCTGGAGTCTGGCGGTGGCGATGTGCGCGGTGCTGGCGATCGATCCGCTGGCGATTCTGGGCGCAGGGTTCTGGCTGTCGTTCGCGGCGGTGGCGGCCATTTTGTTGTTGCCCGGCAGCCGATTGGGAAAAGAGGGCGCGATGCGCAGCGGCGCGCGTGTGCAATTTGCGGTGAGCCTGTCGCTGCTGCCGTTCACGGTGCTGCTGTTTGGTTCGTTCTCGTTCTCCGGATTGCTGGTCAACGCGGCGGCGATTCCGCTGTTTGGCTTCGTGCTGGTGCCCGGCGCGTTGCTGGCGGCGCTGGCGTATCTGTTGCCGGGCGCAGCGGCGGGCGCCGTGGGCGATCTGCTGGTGGACTGCACCGGCGCAGTGGCGGCGTGGATGCTGCCGTGGCTGGGGCGCGTGGCGCAGTGGGATGCCTCCACGTGGCTCGGGCAGATGCCGCTGCCGCAGTTGTTGCTGGCGGGGCTTGCCGCGCTTGCCTGTCTGCTGCCGCTGCGATTGTCGGTGCGGCTGCCGGCGCTGGCGCTGGTCATCACCGGTTTCATCGGCGCGCAAACGCCTCCGGCACCGGGCGCTGCGCAATTGGCGGTGCTGGGCACGGGCAGTGAAACCAGCGTGATCGTCACCACGGCAACACATCGGCTGGTGTTCGGCGCCGGCGAGGTCAATGGCGGCGATGGCCGGCGATTTCGCACGCGCGTGATCGAGTATCTACAGCGTCAGGGCGGTCCCGACGTGGAATTGCTCGTGATCGGACGGCCTCGCGCCGAGCGCTTGGCCGCCGTCACCGCGGCAGCGGCGCGCTGGCCTTCCGTGTCGATCATCGGTGAACCGGCGAATCAGCCCTTGCCGCCGGAGATCGAGCGCTGCGAGCAACGTGAATGGGAATGGGATGACGTGAGTTTCACCTTGATGACTCCCGACACGGGCAAGGGCTGCGCACTTGCGATACGCGCCGGCGCAGGTTCGGCGCTGCTGACGCTCGACGTGGATGAACCGGGTTGGCGCGCACTGCTCAGGCGCGATGACGTCGACGCAAACTTCGTGATGCTGCCGCCTTCGGCAACGCGGTTCTTCCAGAGCCAGAGCGACGAGGGCGGCGAGGGCACTGACGGCAGCAACACCTGGCTGCTCACACAGCGCCAGGACACCGACGCCAGCCGCCGCCGCTGGGAGCAACTGCGCGATCAGGCGAGCCGTGGCGGGCAGCACCTGCTCGACGCCTCTACACTTCCCGCTCAGCGCGTGACCCTTGGGACCGACGCCGCGCATCCGGTGCAACTGCGCCCGCTGCAACGCTGGCGCTGGGGCGCATGGTCGGGACGATTGCCCGCCGCCAACTGTTCGCCGGGGTAAAGGCGCGGCCCGTCAGTCCGTTCGGCTATCATCGCCCCATGTGGGAAATCGTGCTGGCTGGCGGGCCGTTCATGTGGCCGATCATTTTGTGTTCGGTCACTGCGGTGGCCATCGTGCTGGAGCGCCTGTG
>JAITMN010000052.1 GCA_031277355.1 Nevskiaceae bacterium
CTGGCGCTGCGCGGCCTGCGCACCTTGCAGGCGCGGCTCGCGGTGCACGGCGCGAACGCCGGCGATCTGGCCGCGTGGCTCGCGGCGCAGCCCGGCGTGAAGCAGGTGTACTACCCCGGTCTGCCCACGCATCCCGGCCACGACATCGCCAAGCGTCAGCAGACGGGCTTCGGGGCCATCGTCACGTTTGAATTGAACGGCGGCGAGGGCGCGGTGCGCCGCTTCGTCGATGGACTGGAATTCTTCTCGCTGGCTGAATCCCTTGGCGGCGTCGAGAGTTTGGTCGCGCATCCGGCTTCGATGACGCATGCGGCGATGGCGCCGGAGGCGCGTGCGGCGGCGGGGCTGGTCGATGGCTTGCTGCGCCTGTCCATCGGCATCGAGAACGTGGACGACCTGCGCCGGGATTTGGCCGCCGGCCTCGCCCGCGCCGCCAGGGGCTGAGGGCGCACCTGATTCCGGACGGGCATTGTTTGCCCGCCGGGGTTGAGTTTCCCGCTCAGTCCGGCTACGTTTCGACTTAAGTCTGGTTTGTATAGGGCGGCACCTTAGCCGGTGCCGCCCTTTTTGCTATTGGAGTTGTTCCATGGAATCGATTTCTCAGCCCCCCATCACCGTCAGCGAGCGGGATTTGGGCCGTTTGGAGTCGCTGGTCGAGTCGCCGCGCTGGCAGCATCTGCCCGTGGTGAAGGCGCTGTCGGCCGAATTGGAACGCGCCCAGGTGATCGCCGATGCGGACATCGGCCCTGACCTCGTCACGATGAATTCCACGCTGACCTGCGTGGAGGAAGTCTCCGGCCGCGAGCACACGCTGACGCTGTGCTGGCCCGATGAAGCCGATGCGGCCAAGGGCAAGGTGTCGGTGCTGGCGCCGGTGGGCGCGGCGCTGCTGGGCCTGTCGGTGGGCCAGCGCATCGACTGGCCGGGTCCGGACGGCCGCTCACTGCGCCTGCGCGTGGCCTCCGTGACCCATTCGGCGGCTTAGGTTCAAGGGCTGACGCAGCGGAAATTCGCCGCCTCGTCGATGCTGCCGCTGCCCGAATAGCGCGCCACCTGCGGATACGGGCACAGCGGTCGCGTGCGCACCGTCTGGCCGTTCACCACGCGCGAAGCGGCCAGTGAATCCGGCGCAACGCCTTTTTCCACCCAATCGATCAGCGCCGTCATTGGATCGAAGCGATCCGTGCCGATGCCGCCGGAGCAGTGCGCCATGCCCGGCACCATGAACAGACGGACGAACTCGCCGGTGCGCGCGCCGTAGCGGCGTTGCAGTGCTTCGTAGTAGCTCACGCCCGCCAGCGGTTGCAGGATTTGATCCGACCAGCCGTAGCTCATCAGCACCTTGCCGCCCCGGCGACGCAGCGCGTTCAGGTTCGTGCTCTTGGCGTTGGCCTTGGCGGCCCAGGCGTCGAGCTTGCGCACGTCGCGGTCGAAGTTGAAAGCAGTGACGGGGTCGTAATCCGGTTGCGGCGACGTATGCGCCAGGAAGCGTATCGTGCCTTCGGCCAGGTTGTAGTCGGCGGGCTTTGCGCCCGGCTGCGCCGGAACGATCATGTTCAGCCACGCGCTCGCCGGTGCGTTGTTGCCAGCACCGCCGCTGACTTGCTCGCTGCCGGGCATGTATCCGGGGAATAGCGGTTTGCCCTTGCTTACCGGCCCGCCGTACACCTTCATCACCGCATCGGCCTGCGCCGGGGTGAGGCAATTGTCCGCATCGCTGCCCGCCGGGCAGGAGGGGACCATCGTGCGCGCATCGAAATTGCAGCGGCGCGGGTCGTCGATCAGGCCGTCTTTCAGGCCGTCGATGGCGTCGCACTGCGCCATCACCTGCTGCGCCAGCGTGCTGAGCTTGCCCGCCGTCAGCGGCGCGGCGCTGATGGCTTGCTGGTTCCATATCGCGCCCATCGTGAAGCCGGTTTGATCCACCCACGGCGCGTTGGCGTAGATGCCGTCGAAGTCCTCCGGATAACGCTGCGCTTCGAGCAGCCCCTGCCGCCCGCCATTGGAGCAGGAATTCCAGTAGGCGTGCGAAGCGGGGCGCTCGTAATACTCGCGCACCAGGTCCTTGCCCGTTGCCGCCGTCACATGCACGGCGCGATAGGCGTAGTCGATGGCCTTGCGCGGATCGCTCAGCACGAAACTTGCGCCCGGCTCCTTGCGCGAATCATGGCCGGTGTTGGTCTGCGCGAAGGCAAAGCCCAGCGCCAGCGCTTCATCGCGCTGCGCCACGCGGCCTGGATTGTCCAGCGCATCGCCGGCGTGCCCGCCATTGCCGATCATGTAGAAGCGACCGTTCCAGCGCTCCGGCAAGCTGACTTCAAAGGCCACCTCCGGCGCGATCACGCCTTCGACGCGGCAATAGGCTGGCGTATTGGCCGCCGATGCCACCGGCGTGGCGGCAATGCTGACCAGATCGCGGCTCTTGAACGCGGCAAGGCTGGCGCAGGCGGCGGCGGGCGAGTGCGGAGTCTGGGTGTACTGCGCACGCGAGGCGGTGGCACCGGCGAAAGCCTGCGCATGGGCAGGCGAAGCGGCGGCGGTCAGCGCGGTGACGGTGATCGCGATGGCCATCGATCTTGCCGCATGCCGCCTCAACACGTTATGCCGCTTGTTCGTGATCGTGTTCATGACGACGCTCCCCCAAAGAACTTCATCTGAATCGAACCGCGCCGTTCGAGAAACTTCCACTGCCCGTTCTCGCGCACGAAGCGGTCCTGCATTTCGCCGAACCAGAGCGGGCCGTTCGACACATGCGGCGGCTTCGCATCCTGCCCCGGCGTGCAGGAAATCATCGTCAGATACGAAAAGCCACGGGCTGAATCCGCGCTTTCCACGTCGATCACCACATTCGTGGACAAGTGCTTCGTCAAAAG
Organism: Nevskiaceae bacterium; assembly: GCA_031277355.1. Taxonomy (GTDB): domain Bacteria; phylum Pseudomonadota; class Gammaproteobacteria; order Steroidobacterales; family Steroidobacteraceae; genus ZC4RG30. The sequence goes on from JAITMN010000052.1 coordinate 2,874, forward strand.
CCCCTTGGGGCGCGTCAGCAGCGCGGCGCGGATAGCCTCGCGGCCAGTGGTGACCTGATCCGGCGTCATCGGCCGCGCAAAGCTGCCGTTCTCGGCGAAGAAGTCCGCCGCCGCGCTCAGATCGCCCACGTCGAGCGCGCGTGAGTAGCCGTGGATCACGCGCTCGCAGGCGCGTTCGATTTCCAGACGTTCGGCGGCGGTGAGCGATGCGGACATGAAGCGGCTCCTTGGTGTTGGCGACAAGTGTTCTGGATAGCCTACACCATGCCCACTCACTCACAGGCCAGGCTTCAGGCCGCCGCTCGCCCCCGCATCATATCGGCGGCTTTCTCCGCCACCATCGCCACCGCCGCATTGGTGTTGCCGCCAATGATCGACGGAAACACCGATGCGTCGGCCACGCGCAGCCCCTGAATGCCGCGCACGCGCAACTGCGCATCCACCACCGCATCGGCATCGTCATCCCGGCCCATGCGGCAACTGCTCACCGGATGATGCACCGTGTACGCCTGCGCACGCACATACTCGGCAAGCTGCGCTTCATCCTGCACGCTTGGCCCCGGCAAAGTCTCCTGCGCCCGGTACGCAGCAAACGCTGGCGAGGCAAACACCCGCCGCGCCAATTGCAGTCCGCGCAGCAGCGGCTCGATGTCCTGCGCAACCGACAGCAGATTCGGATGGATCAACGGCGCAGCCATCGGATCGGCGCTTGCCAGCCGCAGCGTGCCACGGCTGCGCGGATACAGCCCCACCGGGCTGATCGCATAGCCATGCCCCACCGGAAAGGGCAGACGTGGCGAAGGCCGCCGCGCCGACTGAAACACCAACTGCACATCGGGCCGATCAAGGTGCGGCAGCGTGCGGACGAAGGCCGCCGACTCGAAGATATTGTTCGCCATCGGCCCGCTGCGATTCAGCGCGTACTGCGCGATGTTCAGCAGATTGCGCGGCATCGCGCGCCACGACAGACCATAGGAAGTCGCATCGCGCGTGGCCATGTGCACCGGGCTTGCCAGATGATCGTGCAGATTGCCCCCAACGCCGGGCAGATGATGCCGCACGTCAACGCCCACCGCGCGCAGGTGTTCGCCATCGCCGATCCCCGAGAGCATCAACAACTGCGGCGAATGAATCGCGCCGGCGGCCAGCACGATCTCGCCGCGCGCTTTCACGGTAATCATTCCCTGCGCGCTGTGCGCCTCAACGCCAATGGCGCGGCGGCCATCGAGCAGCACGCGCGTGACGCGCGCATCGGTGATCACCGTCAGATTCGCCCGTTTGCGCGCCGGTTCCAGCATCGCACGCGCCGTGGTTTCGCGGATGCCATCGCGTATCGACACCTGCCGCAGCGCCGCGCCTTCGGAATCCTCGCCGGCCAAATCCGCGCGCAGCGGATAGCCCAGCGATTGCATGGCCTCGAAGAAGGCCATGTTCAGCCGATTCGGATGCGTGATGTTGCGAACATGAATCGGCCCGCCGCGACCATGCCAGGGCGAATCGGGAAACGATCCGTTGTCTTCGCTGCGCAAAAAATACGGCAGCACTTCGCGAAAACTCCAACCGGTTGCGCCGGCGCGCGCCCAGTCGTCGTAGTCCAGCGGATGACCGCGAAACCACACCATGCCGTTGATCAGCGACGAACCGCCCAGTCCGCGTCCGCGTGGCACCGGAATGTTGCGCCCGTTCAGGTGCGGCTGCGGCACGGTCTGGAAACCCCAGTTCAGTCGCGGCGTGCGCTGCGCCATCACAATCGCGGCGGGGATGTTCACATAGGCGCTGCGGCCCGAACCGCCAGCTTCCAGCAGACATACGCGGCGATCGGCGTCCTCCGACAACCGCGCCGCCAGCACGCAGCCTGCGGTGCCACCGCCAACGACAATCGCATCAAAGCCCTGTTCCAGATCGGCAGACATGGGCCGCAACGAGCTGCGCTTCTACCGCAGCAGTTCGACGATGGCCGTTCCGGCAGCGGCCGTGGAGGAGGGCGTTGACCCCCCGGCGATATCTGCCGTGCGCAGCCCCGTGTCCAACGCACGCGCCACCGCAGTTTCGATGCAGCGCGCTTCGTCTTCCAGCCCCAGCGAATGTCGCAGCAGCAGCGCCGCGCTCAATATCGTGCCAACGGGATTGGCGATCCCACGCCCCGCGATATCCGGCGCAGAGCCGTGAATCGGCTCATACAGTCCGCGACGGCCATCGCCCAGCGAAGCCGAAGGCGACAGCCCCAGCGAACCGGCCAGCATCGAAGCCTCGTCCGTGAGAATGTCGCCAAACATGTTTTCGGTGACGATCACGTCGAAGTCCGAAGGACGGCGAATCAAGTGCATCGCTGCGGCGTCCACGAGGATGTGCTCCACAGCCACGTCGGGAAACTCCGCCTTCATCACGCGCGTCACCACCTCGCGCCACAGCCGCGAGGTGTCGAGCACGTTGGATTTATCTATCGACGTGAGCTTGCGACGCCGCGCCAGCGCCAAAGCCCCCGCCACGCGCGTGACGCGCTCGATTTCGGCAGCCGAATAACTGCATAGATCACTGGCATCGGTGGCGCTGCGCGTCTTCGCGCCAAAATAAATACCACCCGTCAATTCGCGCACGAAGACCAGATCAACGCCGCGCACCACCTCCGGTTTCAACGTCGTGGCGTTTTCCAGCGCCGGATGCACCGCCACCGGCCGCAGATTCGCATACACGCCCAATTCCTTGCGCAGCCGCAGCAACCCGGCCTCGGGTCGCAGCTTCGCATCCGGCGCAGACCACTTCGGTCCGCCAATGGCTCCCAGCAGGATCGCATCGCTGCTCTTGCAACTGGCAAGCGTATCTTCCGGCAGCGGATCGCCATGCCGATCGATGGCAATGCCGCCGAAGTCACGTTCATCGAAAACAAATTGATGACCATGAATCTGCGCCACCCGTTGCAGCACGCGCACACCTTCGCGCGTCACTTCCGGGCCGATGCCATCGCCGCCCAGCACGGTGATATTCGCCTTCATCGCGATACGGCCCCGCGCTGCTGTTCGAAAGCGCTGATCTGCGCATCCTTCGACAGCAGATATCCCAACTGATCCACGCCCTGCATCAGGCAGTAGCGCGCAAAAGGCTCGATCGGGAACGTCACCGCTTCGCCATTGGGCAGTTGCAGTGAGCGAGTCGTGAGGTCAACCGTGACTTCAGCGCCCGGATTGGCGATCAGCCAAGCCAGCGTTTCTTTGTCCACGATCACCGGCACCAGCCCATTCTTCAGCGAATTGGAGCGGAAGATATCGGCGAACTCGGTGCTGATCACCGCGCGGATGCCGAAATCCAGCAGCGCCCACGGCGCATGTTCGCGCGAACTGCCACAGCCGAAATTGCGCTCGGCCACCAGCACCTGGCAGCCCTGCGCCTGCGGCTGATTCAGCACGAAATCCGGATTGACGCTGCCATCGGCGCGATAACGCCAGTCGGCGAACAATTGCTTGCCCAGGCCTTCGCGCGAGGTGGTGCGCAGAAAGCGGGCAGGGATGATCTGATCGGTGTCGATGTCGCTGCGCGGCAGTACGACGGTGCGGGAGGTAATGCTGGTGAATGCGTCCATGCGTTTAACCCTGCATCAATTCGCGCGGATCACAGATTGCGCCACGCACCGCCGATGCAGCGGCCGTGAGCGGACTGGCCAGCAGCGTGCGCGCGCCCACGCCCTGACGCCCTTCGAAATTGCGGTTGCTGGTGCTCACCGAATACTGCCCCTTGTCGACCAGATCGCCATTCATCCCCAGACACATCGAGCATCCGGATTCGCGCCACTGCGCGCCGGCTTCGATGAAGATGCGATCCAGCCCTTCGTCCTCGGCCTGTTTCTTGATCTGCTGCGAGCCCGGCACCACCAACATGCGAACGCCATCGGCCACGCGACGCCCCTTCAAAATGCTCGCGGCGGCGCGCAGGTCCGACAGTCGTGAATTCGTGCAACTGCCGACGAACACGACATTGATCGGGCTGCCCGCCAGCTTCTGACCGGCGGCAAAGCCCATGTAATCCAGCGCCTTGCCAAACACCGGATCGGTGCTCGACGCGGGCACGGTGCCCGAAATCGCCGCCACCATGCCCGGATGCGTGCCCCAGGTGATCATCGGCTCCACCTGCGAGGCATCGAGCACCACTTCGCGGTCGAACACCGCGCCATCATCGGTGGCCAGCGTGCGCCAATCGGCTACGGCGGCATCCCAATCCGCGCCCTGCGGCGCACGCGGACGCCCCTTCAAATACGCAAACGTCGTCTCATCCGGCGCGATCATGCCCGCGCGAGCGCCGGCCTCGATCGACATATTGCACACCGTCATCCGTTCATCCATCGACAGCGCGCGAATGGCCTCGCCGCGAAATTCGATCACATGCCCGGTGCCGCCGCCCACGCCAATCTTGCCGATGATGGCCAGCACCAAATCCTTCGCGGTGACGCCCGGACGCAAGCGCCCCTTCACATTGATCGCCAGCGTGCGGGGCTTGCTCTGCAACAGACATTGCGCAGCCAGCACATGCCCCACTTCGGTGGTGCCGATGCCAAAGGCCAGCGCGCCGAACGCGCCATGCGTGCTGGTGTGGCTGTCGCCGCAAACAATGGTTTTACCCGGTTGCGTTGCGCCCAGCTCCGGCCCGATCACGTGCACGATGCCGCGCAGATTGCTGCGCAGGTCGAGCAGCTCCACACCAAACTCCGCGCAGTTGGACTCCAACTGCTTCACCTGTTTGGCCGCCGATTCAATCGTGAACGGCTGCCCGCCAAACACCTGTTCGGTGCGCGTGGGCGTGGAGTGATCCATCGTGCCCAGCGTGCGATCCAGCCGCCGCACCGGGAGGCCGCGCTCGCGCAGCACGTCGAACGCCTGCGGCGTCGTCACTTCATGGATCAGATGCAGGTCGATATACAGCACGGCAGGAGTGTCGGCCGTCTGCGCGACGACCTCATGCCGCTCCCAGACCTTCTGGAAGAGCGTTTTGGGATGTGTCATGAAACCTCAGGCAGTGGCAACGCGACGCGCCGTCATTTCGACGGGGTCGAGCCAACCGCGATGGTCCGGCGTTGCGCCGGTGAATAAGCCAAAGAAAATCTTTTGCAGATTTTCGGTGATCGGGCCACGGCGTCCCGCGCCCACGGTGATGCGATCCACCGAGCGGATCGGCGTGATCTCGGCAGCCGTGCCGGTGAAGAACACCTCATCGGCCAGATACAGCATTTCACGCGGAATCGCCGTTTCGCGCACTTCGTAACCAGCCTCGCGCGCAAGCTGGATCACCGTATCGCGCGTGATGCCGCCCAGCACCGAATGGGCAAAGCCCGGCGTGTGAATCACGCCATCGCGAATCACGAACAGGTTCTCGCCCGCGCCCTCGCTGACCGTGCCATCCGGCGCAAGACCAATGCCCTCGGCAAAGCCCAGCCGCTTGGCCTCCATGCTGATCAACTGGCTCGACAGATAATTGCCCGCCGCCTTCGCCAGCGCCGGCAGCGTATTGGGCGCAACGCGCTGCCAGGACGAGACGCAGACGTCCACGCCCTCGGCCTCGCTGCCCGCGCCCAGATACTTGCCCCATTCCCAGGCCGCCACCGCCACATCCACCGGCGGGTCGATCTTCGGCGCAACGCCGATTTCGCCGTAGCCGCGAAAGGCCACCGGCCGCAGATACGCGCCGTTGTGCAGCCCATTCACCGCCACCACCTCGCGGCAGGCGGCGTTGATCTGCTCGGGCGAAAAGCCCACGTCGATGCGATAAATCTTCGCCGAGTCAAACAGCCGCCGCGTGTGGTCGCGCAGACGGAAGATCGCCACGCCCCCCGGCGTTGCATACGCGCGTACCCCCTCGAACACCGACGAGCCGTAGTGCAGCGCATGCGATAGCACATGCACCGTGGCCTTTTCCCAGGGAACCAGCTTGCCGTTGAACCAGATGAACTGCGTCGCGTTGATGGGCATGGCGTCTTCGTCCTTGAGTGCTTACGCGCGCTCGTCCTGCAACCAGGGCATGCGTTCGCGCAGCTTCGCGCCGACCTTTTCGATCGGATGTTTCATGTCGGCCTTCATCAGTTTGTTGTACTTCTTCAGGCCCGTCTTGTTCTGCGAAATCCACTGCCGCGCAAACTTGCCGGTCTGGATTTCCTTCAGGATTTTCTTCATCTCGCGCTTGGTGGCGGCGTTGACCACGCGCGGACCGCGCGTCAGATCGCCCCACTTGGCCGTGGTGCTGATGAAGCGATGCATCTTCGACAATCCGCCCTCATGCAGCAGATCGACGATCAGCTTCAGTTCGTGCAGCACTTCGTAGTAGGCCACTTCGGGCTGATAACCGGCCTCGACCAGCGTTTCATAACCCTTCACCACCAACTCCGTGGTGCCACCGCAGAGCACAGCCTGCTCACCGAACAGATCGGTTTCGGTTTCCTCCGCAAAGGTGGTCTTCAGCACGCCACCGCGCGTGCTGCCGATGCCATCGGCATAGGCCAGCGCCTTGGCAAAAGCCTCGCCGCTGGCGTCTTGTTCCACCGCAATCAGCGCGGGCACGCCACGGCCCTGCTGATACTGCCGGCGCACCAGCCCGCCCGGACCCTTCGGCGCAATCAGCACCACGTCGAGGTCCTTGCGCGGCTTGATCTGCGCGAAGTGAATGTTGAAACCATGCGCGAACAGCAGCGTTGCGCCCTGTTCCAGATCGCCCTTGATCTCGCGATACAGCGCTTTTTGCGTGGTGTCGGGCACCAGCATCGCCACGAGCTTGGCGCCCTTGACGGCTTCGGCCGGCGTTTTGACTTCCAGCCCGTCGCGCTTGGCCTGCTTGTAGCTCTCGCCCATGCGCACGCCCACAACGACATCAAAACCGCTGTCTTTCAGGTTCAGCGCGTGCGCGCGGCCCTGACTGCCATAACCCAGGATGGCGATGCGCGCATTGCGCAGAGCCTTTTTGTCGACTTCTTTCGGTCCGTATAGACGCATAGATTCGAAAACTCCGTTCTATTGACGAAAAACCCCGCTAACCGGAAGGGCCGGTGCGGGGTTGGGGCGGCACCGCCAAAGGCGTGTGTGTAAGCAGGGAATGGGACCATACGCATCAATACCTTGTCAACGCGAAGTCGGCCTGTTCGCGTAGAATTTTCCCCACAAATCCGGTTGGAAGGATCACATGAGCCGCAGCAAAAACGCCAAGAGCAACCAGAACACCGCCAAGCCTGCCATCGACCCGCGCAGTCATTCGCGCCAGGTCGTTGATGGCCTGAAAAACACGCCGGCTCGCGCGATGCTGCGCGCGGTGGGTTTCGGCGACGCCGACTTCGCCAAGCCCCAGGTGGGCATTGCCTCCACCTGGTCGAACCTGACGCCCTGCAACATGCACATCGACGCACTGGCGCGTGAAGCCGCCGCCGGAGCCGATGCCTCAGGCGGCAAGGGTGTGCTGTTCAACACGATCACCGTTTCCGACGGCATTTCGATGGGTTCGCCCGGCATGCGCTATTCGCTGGTTTCCCGCGAAGTCATCGCCGATTCCATCGAAACCGTCGTCGGGGCTGAAGGCTTCGACGGCTTCGTCGCCATCGGTGGCTGCGACAAGAACATCCCCGCCTGCGCAATGGCCATCGCGCGGCTGAATCGCCCGGCGGTGTTCGTCTACGGCGGCACGATTCGCCCCGGCGAAGGTCATCGCGACATCATCTCGGTGTTCGAGGCCGTGGGCGGCTACGCCAGCGGCAAGGTCAGCGACGCCGAATTGCTGGAAGTGGAGCGCAAGTCCATTCCCGGCCCCGGCAGTTGCGGCGGCATGTACACGGCCAACACGATGGCTTCGGCCATCGAGGCGCTGGGTCTGTCGTTGCCCAATAGTTCGGCGCAGGAAGCCGTCGGCGACAACAAGCGCGGGGATTGCTTCCGCGCCGGCGAAGCGGTGGTGGCGCTGCTCAAAGCCGGCATCAAGCCCAGCCACATTCTCACGCGCAAAGCCTTCGAAAATGCGATCACCGTGATCATCGCGCTGGCCGGCTCCACCAATGCGGTGCTGCATCTGCTGGCCATTGCGCATGAGGCCGACGTGAAGCTATCGCTGGCGGATTTCACGCGCATCGGCAAGCGTGTGCCGGTGCTGGCCGATCTGCGCCCCAGCGGCCGTTACCTGATGTCTGAATTGATCGCCATCGGCGGCATACAGCCGCTGATGAAGCGCCTGCTGGATCGCGGTCTGCTGCACGGCGACTGCCTCACCGTCACCGGCCGCACCGTTGCCGAAAATCTCGCCAGCGTGCGCGATTATCCTGCCAATCAAGACATCATCCAGCCCTTCGAATCGCCGATCAAAAAAGACAGCCATCTGGTTGTGCTGCACGGCAATCTGGCTCCGGAAGGCGCGGTGGCGAAATTGACCGGCAAGGAAGGGTTGTCGTTCACCGGCACGGCGCGCGTATTCGAAGGCGAAGAAAAAGCCACCGCAGCCATTCTGGCCGGCAAAGTAAAGGCCGGCGACGTGGTGGTGATTCGCGGTGAAGGCCCGGTTGGCGGTCCCGGCATGCGGGAAATGCTCAGTCCCACCGGCGCGATCATGGGCCGCGGCCTGGGCAGCAGTGTGGCGCTGATCACCGACGGACGCTTCTCCGGCGGCAGTCATGGCTTCGTCGTTGGACATATCTGCCCGGAAAGCGCGCTGGGCGGCCCGTTGGCGTTATTGCGCAACGGTGATCGCATCACCATCGACGCCAAACGCAGGCTTATGGAAGTGGCGCTATCGGCAGCGGAGTTGTCGCGTCGCCGCAAAACGTGGCGTGCGATGCGCCCTTATGCAACGCGCGGCGTGCTGGCCAAATACGCCCGCAGCGTGTCGAGCGCCAGTGGCGGCGCGGTCACTTGAGGGGTGATGCCTTGCATCACGTCATACCCAAATGCCGATTTGAGACTTGTTCTGGAGCCAATGCACAAGTAAATTGTTCGTGGTACTTGCGAAGCAGCGCAAACGTAGTTAACTTGCGCCGCACACGGGAGTATCGGGGGGCGATGCCTGACAGCATCGGCCGGTCCTTTTAGCAAAGACGGTAAACGACATGGGCGTATATACAAACCAAGGTAGCTGGCTCTCGCGCCGTGGCGCGTTTCTCATCATCGTGGTGGCGTTTCAGGGCGTCCTGATCCTGGGGCTCAAGAGCGGCTTCGCGATGAAGATGAAGGCCGCCGTCGTCAACATCATTCAGGCCGACGTGATCAACGAGGTGCAGGAAGAAGAACTGCCGCCGCCGCCGCCGCCGCCGAAGATGGAACTGCCGCCGGTCGAGGTTCCGCCTCCGGTGGTCGACATCACCATTCCGGTCGATGCTCCGCCCACCACGGCGCTGAGCAACGTCACCGACAGACCCGTGCCGCCCGCGCCGCCGCCGCCTGCGCCGCCGCCGCCGCCGCCGCCGGAACAGTTGAAGTTGTCGCGAGCCAATCAACCCAACGTGGCCGATTACTACCCGCCGACGTCATCGCGTCTGGGCGAGGAGGGTCTGGTCAAAGTGAAAATCTGCGTGGGAACGAATGGCCGTGTCAGCTCTGCTGAAGTGGCGGAATCTTCCGGCTTTCCGCGCTTGGACGACGCCGGCGTAAAGGTGGCGAAGCTGTATCGCTTCAATCCTGTCACGCGAGAAGTGTGCAATACGCTGCCCGTTCGATTCGAGCTGAAAGAAGGTCGGTAACAACCACGGCTTGAAATCGGATCGATCAATCACCCTTTTCTTTCAACAGCCCGCTGTTGCGGGACCCTGGTAATCGAGGAAAAAAATGAGAAGCAGACTGTTTGCGGCCGCACTGGCCCTGTTCACCGCCGCCCCCCTGATGGCACAGCAGGCCGAAGAAGCCGTTGCGACTGGCGCAGAGGAAAACCCGTATGGTCTTTCTGCGCTGATCAATCACGGTGACGCGGTCTCGTACACCGTGCTCGGCATTCTGCTGATCATGTCGCTGGGAACCTGGTACATCGTCTTCACGAAGCTCTGGGATCAATACCGCCTGGGCAAGTCGGTCAAGAACGTCGAAAAGACTTTCTGGGCTGCCTCCTCGGCGCGTGAAGGCGCTGATCGCCTGCCCAAGGACGACGACTTCCGCACCATCGCCGAGAGCGCGATTCGTGCCGCTCAGCACCACGAGGGCCGCCTGGGCGATCGCATCAGCCTGCGCGACTGGTTGGCCATGGCGCTGCAACGCGCGGTGGATGGCCTGAACAGCAAGCTGTCCGCAGGTCTGTCCTTCCTGGCCACCGTGGGTTCCACGGCGCCCTTCGTCGGACTGTTCGGTACGGTGTACGGCATTTTGAAGGCGCTGATCTCCATCGGCCTGTCGGGCCAGCCCTCCATCGACAAGGTGGCCGGTCCCGTGGGTGAGGCGCTGATCATGACCGCCATCGGTCTGGCCGTCGCGGTGCCTGCGGTGTTCGCCTACAACATCCTGCTGCGTCGCAATGGCGCGATCCGCGATTCCATGCGCGAATTCACCGGCGACCTGGAAGCGAACCTGATCGGCGGCGTACGTCCGGAAATCAGCCACGGCGCGAAGCCCGCAGCTGCCAAGCCTGCCGCCGCCGCCGCTGCTCCGGCCGCGCGCAAGTAAGCACGGTCACTGGTCACTAGCACCCGTTTGAAGATCAATTTGAGGATCCGACCATGTCGATGAGCGTACCCGGAGCCGGTGGTGGGGATGAGGATAAAGCCCTATCCGACATCAACACGACACCCCTGGTGGACATCATGCTGGTGATGTTGATCATCTTCCTGATCACCATCCCGGTGGTGATTCCTTCGGTGAAGATCGAAATGCCGGAGCCGAGGAATATTCCGACGCAGACCAAGGTCGAGGACATCCAGATCTCGGTCGCGACGGATGGCAGCTTCTACTGGAACGGGCAGCGGGTGCCAGATCGCGCCAGATTGCTGGAGTTGGTGGCTATCGAAGCGCGCAAGGTGCCGCAGCCCGAGATTCACATCAAGGGTGATCGCAATGCGCGCTACGAGGCAGTTGCCCGCGTGATCTACACGGTGCAGCAGGGCGGCATCATCAAGGTGGGTTTTCTCACCGAGCCCAAGGCCGCCCTTAATTAATCAGGCTTGAAAGCGAGATCCAAATCATGGGAATGAGCGTAAATACGGGTGGCGCTGAAGAGGCCATGTGCGACGTCAACACCACGCCGTTGATCGACGTGATGCTGGTGTTGCTGGTGATGCTGATCGTGACGCTGCCGATCATGACTCACGC
>JAITMN010000053.1 GCA_031277355.1 Nevskiaceae bacterium
TTCAGCGCGCGATTCAGATTGCGAGCAAGTTGGAAGTGGGCACGGCCTGGGTGAACCAGCATCGCGCCACGCTTGCCACGGTGCCCTTCGGCGGCGCGAAGGAGTCGGGCATGGGCCGCGCCTATCATCGGCTGGGGCTTGAGGCTTATCTGGAACCGCAGGTGGTCAGCGCGTTGCGGTGATGGTCTGGAATATTTCTATAAACAACATTACATAAATTAGTTAACTTCATGTAATTATTTAATTTTATATCCGAAATTCGTTCTTCGCGTAGAGGAAATAGGCCGCCACGGTAAATCCGTCGGTTATTTTTCCGGCGGCAATCATCTCTTCCACCTCCAATGGAGTGGCTTCGTGAATCTCCACGATCCCCTCCCGATTGGCGCTCAAGGCGTGGCCTGATATCTGGCAGTGAAAAACATCGGCGGTCGTTCCCGACAGGCCACTGTCTGCCACCAACCGGCCAAGATGCCGCATCGACACGACACTGGCATTGATTTCTTCGGCAAGCTCTTTCCTGACATTCTCCTCCGAAGAAATGCCGACCTCACCAAACCCTCTGGGAAAGGACCACTGATAATTGCGAAGCGCGTGACGATACTGCCGCAACAGAATCAGCTTGTCGTTTGTGCTCACAACCGCCACCACCGCGCCGCGTTCACTGGCGGGCAGCACACGCTCATAGGTATATAACGGGCCACCGTCATCGATCAGGTCCACCAGGAACAGCGTGTAGGAACTCCTGTAGACGACGCCGACGAGCAATCCCGTTTCCTCGGCGAAAGCCTTTGCTCGGGCCTTGCTGGTGACGATGGGGAACTCTGCTGACGGCGCGAACTGCTCGGGGCGTTCGCGCATCAGCGCTTCGTAGTCTGCCCAGCAACGCTCGAAGTCGCTATTTTCCATGCGACGCCTCCCGAATCATGATGAATACATCATGGAATATGAAATAGAAGGCGCAGAAACTCTCGCGAATGTTCGGCAGCTTCACGAAGTCGGAAATAGTGGAAGTGAACAAGCCCGCCACGGCGATTTTCAGCGCGGTGAATGCAAAGCTGTCTTGCAGCGATGTCACCAGCGCCGAACTGCTGTAGTCCACGCCCCTGCCAAAGATGTATTCAACGAAGATGAACCCCGTGACGAACAGCGGAACAGTAAGCAGACGAGACAGCATGCCGATTGTCACCAACAGAAGCCACGGCATGCGCATCGAAGTCTCTGGAACCGCCTCAAGTACCCGTAGGGCCGATCTCCAATTGATCATGGAGCGTTGCGGCTGCGCCTGATGCTGCAACGCCACATCCGGATTCTCGATGACGTGGGAGGCATGCAGCCCCGACTCACGGCCAGCAATCCATGCCGCGAGGCGCGAGTCAAAATCCTGCAAGAAGCGCTCATCCCCCAACGCCGCGTATTTCTTCGCGATGCCGTGAATGCTGTTTTCGACGGTGTAGTTGTAACAAAGGTGGACGACACCTTCGCAGACCATCAGCACCTCGGGCGCCAATTGCAAGTGCCCCAGGGTCTTGAGCCATACCGAGCGATTCTCTCCAACGTTGCAGCCGCGCAGCACCCCCGCCACCTCTGCCCGCCCGGTATCGTCCAAATGACCGATGGCAATGTTCATGAAATCGGAGAATTTGTTGAATTCCCCCGTATTGCGCGGGTTGTAGGAAATCTCACTCTGGCTCACGGCAAGGATGAGCTGCGTGTAACGATGCAGGAATTCGTACGCCGCGCGCTCATCCTGGCGCTCCTGCGCGCGCTCCAGCAGAAGATTGGGATCACTGTAGATCAATGCGTCCCGCAGGTCCGTCAAGCGGCCCGTATCGGTGGAAAGCATTGGCAGCGCGGAAAAATAGAAGCACTTGCCTGCCGATTCGAGGCAGTCCTCGATGCCGTCAAGAATATACTGCGTCGCGGTCCGAAATTCGCGGTAGCGGGAGATTTTCAGCAGCCCCGAAGAGAATAGCTCGATAAAGACCTCGTACCATTTCTCATCCTGAAGCAGGCTGGTCAGAGCCAGAGAGTCCGCTAGTTGGTTGAAGGCAAAGACAACGGTATTGCCCCGCAGCACCGTTTCGGCATACAGCTCCTTGTGCGCAGTAGCGATCTCGCGGGGGGAGTTCCGTACCGAATCAAACTCGAACAGGTAGGTCAGTTCACGCATGATCGATGGGTGATGCTCACATTCGCGCGGGTCTTCCTGCCGTCATATCGACAGAACTCGCAACTTATTGATTTTATTGGTGGGCCGTGCGCGATTCGAACGCGCGACCAATTGGTTAAAAGTCGCCCTAGCCCGCAAAATGGCGCAAAGCAGCACAAACAGGCACTAACAGAAACAATGGGTTGCTGGCGACAGTTAGCGTAACTTAGCGCCTCGTGGCGGCCCTTGGTGCGCCACCATTGCGCCACGGATTTTCACTTTCTACCCCATCAAGCGGGCTACAGCACGCACGCATTGGGGCCGTCAGAAGTAGGCGTACACCCACAGGTCGGCGAAACGTATAATCCCCCGCCATGAGTGTTCACAGCCATGCGTTCGGATCGGTTCGTCTGACCGGCGAGGATGCGCGCAAGTTCAAGAGTCAAATCACGCGCGGACGCCCGACAAAGGCGGCCACCGAGTCCCTTGAGCGTGGACGCCCTGTTGCTGATGCCTTGGTGCGCAAGGGATACGCGCCGATCAAGATCAAGGCGCGCTGATTGTCTCTTGCTGATCCCATCATCCGTCCATTGCGCGAGGATGATGGCGTCAACGCGCTGTCGCTCGGCAGCGCCGAACTCAAACCCCTCAAATCATTTCTGCGCAAACAAGCCCGCGAGTATGAGCGGGCCTCGGTCGCCCGCACCTACGTCATCGTGGACAAGCAGGACGTGGATCGCGGCGGCAGAGTCTGGGGTTACGCCTCGCTGGTAGCCAGCGAAGTGCACTTGGGGGCCGATCATGTTCCGCCTGTGTCGCGCTGGCCGGATGGATACTCGCTGCCCGCCGTGAAACTGGCTCGCATGGCGATAGATCAATCACTGCAAGGGCGCGGCCTCGGGCGCGAGCTGATGTCGTTCATGATCGCGCTGGTGCAGGATCACATCGCCACGCGCATCGGCTGTCGCCTGTTCGTCACCGACGCCAAGCCCAGCGCCGTGAGTTTCTACACGCGCATGGGCTTTACCATGCTCGACACCGAAGCCAACAAGAAAAGCAATCAGCCGGTGATGTTTCTGCTGCTGGACAACAAGGGTTTGGCTGCAAGAAAGCAGTGATATGCCTCAGCCGCCTTTGTTGGGCGTCCGCGCGTGATTTGACTCTTGAACTTGCGCGC
>JAITMN010000324.1 GCA_031277355.1 Nevskiaceae bacterium
TACAAGATGTCCTCCGGCGAGGTGGCCGAGAAAGCCAAGACCGATGCCAAGCTCGATGCCGAAATCAAGGCCGATCCGGCCATCGGCACGGCCCGTCAGGGTGCGGTGCTGATCAAGAGCGGCAATGAAATCATCGGCGCCTTTGCTGTGTCCGGTGCGCCGGGCGGCGATAAAGACGAGGCTTGCATCACGGCGGCGCTTGCCAAGGTCAAGCTGAATTGAGTGGCGGTTGATAGGTGGCGGGCGATAGATAGATACCGCCCGCCGCCAAGCCCTGCTACGGCGCGACGCAGGCAAAGCCTCCGGCAACCGTTTCCGAACCGGCACCGGCAACGAATTTCGGATACTTCGGGTATTCGCACAGCGGCCGGGTGCGGCTTTGATTCAGGTTGCCGTCGAAGGTGATCAGATCGACCGGGGCCTTGCCATCCTCCACCCACTGTTGCAGCGCCGGCAGTGCGTCGTAGGTGGCGTTGAAGGTGCCGAAGCCGTGACCGAAGCCGGGGATCACGTAGAAACGCAGGAAGCTGTCCAGTTGTTGCTGACCGAACTGCGCCACTTGCCGCTGGTAGTAGGCAATCGAGTTGTGCGGCGTGATGAAGTCGTCGGCGGTGCCGTGCGTCATCAGAATCTTGCCGCCCTTGGCGCGGAAGCGTTCCAGGCTCTGATCCGTTACGTCCATGATGGAAGCGACAACGCCGATGCGATCCTTGTAGCGGGCGGGGTCGAATTTCAGCGTGTCGAATTTCGGATCGCGCGTGATGATGAACTTGATCGTGCCGTCGCCCGCGCTGTAGAGCAGCGGCTCGGTGCCCGCCAGCGGGTTCGAGGGCTGCGCAGTCTTGCCAAAGTCTGAACGGCCTGCAAACAGCGCGCCTTCGAGCAGCGCCCAGCGCGGGTAGGTGTCCATGCCGGCGATGCTGAAGCCGGGTTTGTAATCCGAAGTGATCGCCGCCACGGCTTTCAATTGCGCATCGGACAAACAACGCTCGCCCGCGCCGCCATTGGCACAGCGTAGCGTCTTCACGTCGAACTTCGCGTTGCAGGCGGTGACATTGCCGATGATCTGGTCCGCCAGACCATCGAGCGCATCACACT
This sequence comes from Nevskiaceae bacterium, assembly GCA_031277355.1. Taxonomy (GTDB): domain Bacteria; phylum Pseudomonadota; class Gammaproteobacteria; order Steroidobacterales; family Steroidobacteraceae; genus ZC4RG30. The sequence continues at coordinate 1,099 of JAITMN010000324.1, forward strand.
GCGCCATCACCGCGTCGGTGATCAGCTTCACATGCGCCACGTCCATCCAGCCTGCGCCGTTGTCGGCATACAGTGCGCGTCCCACATTCCACGAACCCAGATGCAGCAGCGTGACGTTGTACGCCGGATAGTTGGCCACAACGCCATCGTAGTCGTCGGGGTAGCGCGCAGCGGCGTCGAGGGCTTCGTGCCCGCCCTGCGAACCGCCGATGAAATAGAACCGCTGCGGCGCGCGGCCATACGCCTTGTTCGCAATGGCTACGGCAACATCATGCGTTTTCTTGATGGATTGCTTGCCGTAGTTCAGCAACGCCTCATCGTCGAGGCCAAACGTGCCATCGAATCCGGGGCCGCCGCGATGCCCGCCGTTGCTGCCCAGCGTGATGTAGCCGCTTTTCAGCGGGGTGTCTCGCCCGATGGGCTGGAGCGTATAGGGTCCTACTGCGGCGACCAATGAGCCATCGTATCCACCGCCGCCGATTTGCAGCGCGCGGCCATTCCACTGCGGCGGCAGATTCACTTGAAACTCGAACACCGCGGTGGAGTCCGTGGCGTTTTGAATGATGCCGGTGACCTTGCAGAAATCCCCGCTGACATTGCGCGGCTCGGAAGCCTTCACTTCCACGGCGGTTTCCACACGCGCGCCCTTCGTGGGCAGGCCGATGGCGGAGGCCGGAATCGTGAACCCCTGGAGCGAGGCGCAGTCAACCGCAAGCGGCGTGGTGGTGGTCTGCGCCGCCCCAGCCGATACAGTGGTCGCCGCCAGCGCAAGGACCGCACTGGCCGATGCGCCGCCAATCAATTTGATGATTTTGTTTTTCATGGCGTAGGTTGTGATGGCTTGAATCAAGGTTGATGGGAGTTATTGAGCAGCGCGCAGCGCGTCGATCACCGCGTTCAGCGTTGCGCTGGGCCGCATCGCCGCCGAGCACTTGGCCGCATCGGGGTGATAGTAGCCGCCGATGTCCGCCGGTTTGCCCTGCACGCCGTTCAACTCGGCGACGATCGTGGCTTCATCGCGAGTCAGTTGCGCGGCGATCGGCGCAAAGCGTTTCTGTAGCTCCGCGTCGCGCGTCTGCGCGGCCAGCGCCTGCGCCCAGTACAGCGCCAGATAAAAATGACTGCCGCGCACGTCGAGCTGACCGACCTTGCGCGAGGGCGATTTATCCTCTTCCAGAAACCGCCCATTGGCCGCATCCAGCGTTTCGGCCAGCACCTTCGCGCGTGCATTGCCGGTCTTTTCGCCCAGGTCTTCGATGGACACCTGCAACGCCAGGAACTCGCCCAGCGAATCCCAGCGCAGATGATTCTCCTGCACGAACTGCTGCACATGCTTCGGCGCAGAGCCGCCCGCGCCGGTTTCATACATGCCGCCGCCTTCCAGCAACGGCACGATGGACAGCATCTTCGCGCTGGTGCCCAATTCCAGAATCGGGAACAGATCGGTGAGGTAGTCGCGCAGCACATTGCCGGTGACGGAGATCGTGTCTTGACTGGCGCGCAT
>JAITMN010000331.1 GCA_031277355.1 Nevskiaceae bacterium
CGTTATGCTGGTTTGCAGGTCCGTTGGACGAATGATCTGCATCACCGGAGGCTTGGCCACCAGCTTGACCCAGAGGGTATCCCCGTCCCTGAAATAGGACGTCTCTTTCGCCTGGCGCAATGCGTCCAAGCTGCTCTGTTGCGTTCCGGAGGCTGCGTTGGCGAAGCCCGGCAGATCAAAGATGACCCATGAGCCCGCGTCCATTTCGGCCAGACTGAGGGTGACTTCCTGCCTGTCGGTTTTGACTTCGATCTCGGTGCCGGCCTTCACAGTGCTCTGGTCGCCGGAAATCTTGTATTCCTTGCCATTGCGAACAAGCGTGATGGGCGCCTGCGGAGGACGACGGGAGCGCATGGCGGCACGTTGGGATTGAACCAGGGGAGTGTCTGGCGCATTCGGACTGAGCGTAGAGAGCAAAGCAAGCCGCGCGGTCCGGGATTCGAGATCGACTTTGCCCGGAAGCTCTCCTCTGGCGTCGGAGAGATTCAGGCGACCGATATCACCCGTGCACACAGCCGCGTTCCAGGTTGGCTCAATCTTGCAGGTGTCGTCCGTGGCGACGCTGTCGTTCTCGCCATCGTGCAGCAGGACCTGGGAATTGGGGATGCCGGTCACCGAACCGTCCACGTCGTGGAACGACAGGGTTCGGTATGCGTTGCCGCCACGGTTGTCATTATCGAACCTGGCATCGAACTTCGGGAAATAGACCGGCTTGGCATTCACGAATTTCGCACCGCTGATGCTGCTTCCGGTACTGAGCCCCGCGCTCGTGTACAGCAGGAAGGACAACGCGCCGGTTTTTCTCCGATCATTGTCCTGGAAATTCACGAATGTCGTGTCCACCACTTCACCGCGGTAGTCATAGTATTCGTAGCCACGGATGGGGAAATCGGGAATCCGCTTCTTCGGCAGGCTGCGCCCATAGGCAATTTCCTCAGGCGTCGAGGGATTGCCGATGTTTTCGGTCTCGCCCACGACCAGCGAATCAACCAGCCGCGCATGAAACCGTGAAGTGCCGATGTCGCCAGCGGCCTGCGTCATGCCAATGGCATTGTCGGCAAATTTCGCGTTGCTGAAGATGAAGAGGTCGCCCCGGCCCCAGAGACCATTGTTGCGGTTCTTGTAGCTGGTCAGATTCCGGAAGTGCGACTCCACTCCCTCGCTTTCCAGATCAGCAGGATTCTTCAGCGGGATGTAGGCGATGACGGCCAAACCGAAGGTGTTGTCTTCGTGGATGTTTCGGTCAATCATGAACCCGTCGAAGTTGGAGTGGGCCACGTTGCCTGCAAATGCACGAAGCGCCGTTCGGCGCGGCCAAATGGTCTTGGCGACCTCCGTGCCCAGGAATTGGCCTTGCGGGTGTTCCGGCAAGGCGAACCAGAAGCCGTTCGAGTCGGAACCTGCGGCCACATTGTCGATGAAGGAGTTGTCCGGATTGGTGATCCAGAATGAGGCCGCCGTGTTGTCCGAAGGCAGCAGGGTATCCTTGCCGGAAAAGCTGATTTGGTTGAGTTCACGCCGATTCTCGGCAACAACCTCACCGTTTGCGGCGGTGTTGACCGACACGCACTCCTTGGTCGGGTGACACTTGGTCTGGATGGCCAGGTTCTTGACCAGCTCGTTGCCGGTTTCGATACCGTCTTCCAGGAAGAAGCAGTGGCCCACGGTGTTGTAGGTCACGTTGTTCTCGACCCTGAGGTTGTGCGTGCCGTGTATCGTCACGCAGCGGTTGAAGGTGTCGTGGATCGCCGCGTTCTTGATGTACTGACCCTTGGCGTCGCCCACCAGGTGCCAGTGGATCGGATAGCGGGCCAGCGTCATGTGCTGACCCATGCGGTTGAGTTCGACGCCAGAGACGTACATCTTGCTCGACGGCATCGCCATGATGTGGCCGCCGAAGTACGACTGCGCGGCATCGTCAGACGCCTGAATCTTGATGTTGCGCGTGAGCAATCCCACTTCGCCACGCTCGTCCACGTTGAAGGTGATCTTGCCGAAGTGCATGTAGTCGAGTTTCTTGTCGAGCGTGACGGTGTTGCCGCGGATGGCGGCAATCGTGCGGCGCTCAGCCTGCCGGGGATCGTAGTCCGTCGAGGCCAGAATGATCTCGTCGCCCACCTTCCAGCCCTTGGCGTCGAGCAGTTCGATCGTGGTAGCGCCGGCATTGGCCGTGGCGGCCAGCTTGGACCAGGTGTTGGTCGTATTGCCGTGCAGATTCAGTGTGCCGCCGGAGAGCATGATGCCGCGGTCACCCATGCCGGACATCATGTCTTCGCCCTTCACGTTGTCGGTGAGGGTGATGGTGGCCTTGCGGGTATGGGGCTTGGCTTCGGTGCCGATCTCCAACTCACCGTGCAGCATGATCCACTCGGTGGTCAGCGCCAGATCGGATTGGTCGGCAAAACTCAGTTTGCCATGGATCGTCAGGCCGTTCAGGGCTGGCGGACTGACGTCAAGTACGACGTCCGTGCCTGCGGCAATGGTGACGGCGCTGCCCGGCGCCGGAACTGCACCATCGGCCCAGGTGGATTTGGCTGACCATTTTCCGCTTTTTGTTGCGGTGGATTCAGCCTGAGCGCTGCTGGCGAAACAGCAGGCGGCAAGCAGTGAGAGAAAATACGGAACGCGGTGGCTTCTTGTGTGAAGAGGGCGCATGGCAGGTATCCTGTGCTTGCTTGTGCTTAATAGTTGATTGTGCGCAAAAATCTGGCGCGGGTAACCTGCATAGTGTATCCACCGTTTGGGTTGTCCGGAAGACCCGAAAGACCCGGCCGGTTCAATCCACCCTTGCCCCCTGTCTGGTGCCGCGTCACACCCGGCCACCCTCCCGCTGCGAGCGCCAGCCCAAGCGAATACAATGGCGCCACCCTCATGGACGAACCCGCCTCATGGATGAACCCACCGCGTTAGCGATCATCGCCGTGCGCGCGGTCGAAACGGCCGACCGCGAGCGCGCGCTGTGGACCGAAGCTGATCGCGCCGGCGCCAGCCGCGCGGCGGCCGAAGTGCTCGGCGAGGCAGCCGAGCCGGAAACCTTCATCGCGCGCCGCGCGCAGTTGGCGCTGGAACGGCTGGCCGCCTCGCGCAGTGCCGTGGCGCGGGCCGCGCGGGCTTGGCGATGGCGGCCGTGGGTGAGCGGTGCTGTGCTGCTGGCTGCCTTGGCCTTCGGCGTGGCGGGCAATGTCGTGGGCGGCTGGCGGCAGATCAACATTCTGTATTCGCCGATTGCGCCGCTGGTGTTGTGGAATCTGCTGGTCTATCTGGCGCTGCTGCTGGGCCGCTTTGTGCCGCATGGGCAGTCGAGTGAGCCCCGCTCCAGACCGCTGCAACGTTTCATCGTTGCACTCGCGGGCGGCGCGCGGCGGGCGAGGCACTCGCGCGATGAAGTCACCGCTACCGCGCTCACGGCATTTGCAGACGATTGGCGGCAACGCGCCGCGCCGCTGTATGCCGCACGCGCGGCGCGTCTGTTGCATTACGCGGCGGCGGCGCTGGCGGCCGGGTTGATCGCGGGGTTGTATGTGCGCGGTCTGGGGCTTGAATTTCGCGCCACCTGGGAGAGCACGTTTCTGAGCGCGTCGGCGGTGCGCGCGATTGCTGCGGTGCTGTATGCGCCGGGTGCATGGGTAACGGGCCTGAGCGTTCCGGACCTGGCGGGTATAGAAGCCATTGCGCAACCGCAATCGCAGAACGCGGCGCTGTGGGTGCATTTGATGGCGGCAACGCTGGCCTGCGTCGTGATCCTGCCGCGTCTGCTGCTGGGTTTTTTCGCCGGCATCGTCGAGCGGCATCGCGAGCGTCATCTGATCGAGGATTTCAACGATCCTTATTTTCAACGCCTGCTGCGCGGATATCATCGCGGCGCACTGCGCGTGACGGTGATGCCTTACAGCTATACGGCTCCGGAGCAAACCATCGCAACGCTCACGGCGATACTCGAACGCGCGTTGGGCAGTCAGGTGGACGTGAACCTTGCCGCCTCCATCGCCTACGGCGAAGAAGACGCCGATATCGCGCCAGCGCCAAACGCCGCCGCGCCGCCACTGCTGTGCATCGTGTTGTTCAACAGCGTGGCAACTCCGGAAAACGCCGCTCATGGGCGCTTGCTGAAGAAAGCCGCGTCCGATGCGGGCAAGGCAAACTCGGGCGATGTCATCGCACTGATCGACGAATCCACGTTCAACGCCCGCAGTGGCGAGCAGGCGCAACGTGAAGCGCGCCGCGCGCTGTGGCGGCAACTGGCCCATGATGCAGGCGTGCCGGCGATGTTCGTCGATTTGACGCAACCGGATATAGCGCAGGCCGAAGCCGAATTCGACGCCGCGCTGGCGCAGCAATGAACGAGGCGCGGGCATGACGGCCATCAATCTGTCGCTGATCTCTCACACCAACGCGGGCAAGACCACGCTGGCGCGCACGCTGCTGGCGCGCGACATCGGCGAGATACGCGATGCGCCGCATGTGACGATCGAAGCCACGCCGTATCCGCTGCTGGAAATGCCGCAGGGCGATCAGCTTGTGCTGTGGGATACGCCGGGCTTCGGCGACAGTGCGCGTCTGGCGCGGCGGCTGGCGCAGGAGAGCAATCCCATTGGCTGGTTTTTGTCGCAGATGTGGGATCGCTGGCGCGACCGTTCTTTCTGGCTCACGCAAAAGGCGCTGCGCACGGTGCGCGAACACACCGATGTGGTGCTGTATCTGGTCAACGCCGCCGAAGCGCCGCAGGATGCGGGTTATCTCGCACCGGAATTGACGGTGCTGGCCTGGTTCAACAAGCCGGTGCTGGTGCTGCTGAATCAAATGGGCGCGCCGCGCGGCGGCGGGCAAGAGCAGGAGGAGGCGCGTTGGCGCACGGCGCTGGCCGCGTATCCGCAAGTGCGCGGCGTGCTGGCCTTCGATGCGTTTGCGCGTTGCTGGGCGCAGGAGTTCGTGCTGTTCGACGCCATCGCGCCACTGATCGACGAATCTGCGCGCGAGACATTCACGCGATTGTCGGAGGGCTGGCGCGCACGGCGCTGGAGCGAGTTTGATGAGGCGATGAACGCGCTGGCCAAGCCCATTGCTTCGGCGATCACCGCTCGCATCGCGCTGCCGCACACGGCGTTGCTGCGCCGTCTCGGCGCGGCGCTGGGCGTGGCCGATGATGAAGCGCAGTCCGCACGCACGCAGGCCATGCGCGATCTGTCCACGGCGTTGAACGAAGACATGCGCGCGGCATTGGCGAGGCTGATTGCGATTCATGGCCTTGCAGGCAATGCGGTGGCCGACATCGAAGCGCGTGTGGAACAGGACCTCGCCCGCGACGGACCACTGCCCGAAGGCCGCGCGGCGGCAGTGGGCGGTGTGCTGTCGGGCGCGGTGGCCGGTCTTGCCACCGATCTGGCGGCGGGCGGCCTGACCTTCGGCGCGGGCCTGCTCACCGGCGCGGCGCTGGGCGCACTGGGCGGGGCGGGCGTGGCGCGTGTGGTCAACATCGCGCGTGGCCGCACCGAAGACACGCTGCGTTGGGACGATGCCTTCCTCGAACGCCTGATTGCGGTCTCGCTGCTGCGCTATCTGGCTATCGCGCA
>JAITMN010000091.1 GCA_031277355.1 Nevskiaceae bacterium
CATGACGATGCGCAGAGTGAACCATGCTACCCCTCCAGTTTTTGTTGTTTGGATTGGCACCGAATTTTCGATGCCTTTCTTTACATAAGTAAGCCTTCTGGAAAAGTATCGCATGATCCCGCGAAGGGAGTTGAATCATCGGTCCACGCCGACGTCAGTTTCTGCGAAATTTCGCTTTCTGTAGCGTATTGTAACGTTGTATCAGTTCTGAACGCTCGCGCAGCAGTTCGATCAATTGCGGGTCTGCGCGTGTCACTTTGATCATGTTCTGCTGATACTCCTTGCGGCGCGCACCTATTTCAAACTCCGCCGTTTGCGCCGGGGGAGCGCCTATCATCATGGGCGGTTCAGCGGTCAATCCAATCACCGGACCGCCCGACGTGATGGCGTTGCTCTGCAAAAACTGAAGGTATTCCCTGCCCTCACGTTCAAACGCTCGATTTTCGTATACCGAGCGGCAACTCTGCCGCTTGACCCGTGTGCCGGTGCGCAATTCCATATTGCAGTAAACATCAAAATCGTCGATTGGATTCAGTGCGTTGTAGCGCTCGAAGAAGCGCTGCTCCAGAACGACCATCTGCGCCCGCATCTTCGCCAACTCGATTCGAGAACCCTGGACAACCACCTCGCCAAGGGACTGATTGGGCTCGGCTTCACCCGCGAATGACACCATTGGCAGTGCTGCTGAACAAGCACACAGGAAAAGATACAACCAACAGCGCCTCGTTTTCATAACGCTCTCCTGCTGCCCTGTTGCCGGATCGTATCACATCACTTCTTGCTAGATCTTGCCTCTTGCAACGCCGCATAACGCTCGTTCAACGCAGCGAGTTGGCGCACCAACTCCATCAACTCCGGGTCTTTGCTTGCCACGTCCAACACGTTCTGCTGGTATTCATCACGGCGCGCCTCTATCTCATCCTGAGCAGACTGCGCCTGCGTGCCTATCACCGGAGCAAGCTGGGTGGCATCCCCTGATGCGGCGACCCCCAATCCTGCTGCCGGATCAAGCACCGCGGACCCCGTGTCACTCTGCATATATTGCAGGTATTCCTGAGCTTCACGCTGGAGCGCCTTGCTCTGATATGCCGCGCGGCAACTTTGCCGCCCAACCCGCGTTCCCGTGCTTTTTTCCTGCTTGCAGGAAACGTCGAAATCTTTGTTTGTATTGAGCTTGTTGTACCGTTTGAGGAACTGCTGCTCCAATGCACGAACTTGCTTTCGCAATTTCGCCAGCTCGCCCCGGGAGCCTTCGACGAGCACCTCGCCAAGGGCTTTGTCCGATTCCGCCTCGCCGGCAAACGATACGACCGGCAATACCATCAAACAGGCCAACAAGAAACGAACCATACGCCCCCCGAGTTACGACTGGAAAAACAGAGCGGCGGAACTGAATCCGCCGCTCTGTTGGGTCACTTCACTGCTGACCCGGTTACCCCCTCAGACTAGAGTCTGGCCTTGATGCCGATGAAGTAGCGGCGACCGAGCGTGTCGTAGTAACCCGCGCTCGTGCCGCCGTACCCAGGATTCGGCAAACTGAAGCCTGTCGGATTCTGGCAACCCTTGGTCAGCGCATCGGCAGAGCACACATTGCTGAGTTGATCCGCCACGTTTTGCGCATCGGTCTTGGTCGGATCAAACGGCCTGCCCGTCGACCTGCCGGTGAGCGCCGGCTGCTTGTCGAACAGGTTGTTGATGCCCGCACGCAACGAGAGTATGTCGCTGATCGTCCAGTTGAACGACAGATCAAAGGCGTTGTAACTGCTCGTCTTGATCGCCGTGCTGGGCGTATACGACAACATCATCCCCTCACCACCAGCGGCGACCCGCTCATTGTTCTCGATGATCGCCTTCTGACTGGCTATGCCCCCACCCCAAACCGAGGGCAGGAATCTCCAGCGCAGACTGACGCTGATCGGGTTGAGCCGATAGCTCAGCGAGGTGTTGATGCGGTAGTCATACGCGCCGCCATTGGTGCCCGTCAGCTGGGGGCCGAGTGACCCCTTCCAATCGGTTTCCACGTCAATGGGCAGCGGGGACGTCTTCGTCTTGTAGTAGTTCAGGAAGCCGGTCGTGATGTTCAGGCCAATGTCACCCGGGATCGCGGTGGCGCCCAGATCGGACAGATTGCCTCCCCAGTTCACTTGCACGTCGACACCCGACGTGGAAATCGTGGCCTGGTTGTCGTAGCCGATCATCGCGGTCAGCGCTGTGCCGTTGGCGCGGTTTCTCGGCACCTTCAGGCAGCCTTCGCTATTGGCCTGTTCCAGAGCCTCCTGCTCGTTCGTCACGATCCGCGCGCCGTAGCAAAGATAGTTGGCGTAGTCCACCGAGTACTGCTGAATGGCGTCGGCGATGTCCACTTTCCACCAGTCCACCGCCGCCGTCAGGCGGGCCAGCCAGGGGTTGTCGGACACCGAAGTAAACACCAAGCCAGCCGTCCAGGTGTCGGCCTTCTCGGAAAGCAGGTTGGGATTGCCCACCTGGAGGTTCCAGGAGAAGCCGCCGCCGCCGCCGCCGCCCGCATTGGCGCCGGTAATGCCATTGACCGGATTGCCGTAATAGGCATCGCGGCCCGTGGCGCCCATCTGGGCCTGGCAAATCAGGTAGGTGCTGATGGCTCCCGCCTCCGTCTGACCGGCAGCCATCACCGGATCCACCTCGTTCGCGCCCGGAACCGGGTCGATGGCGGTGGGGGCAATACCGTTGGCGTCGTACACGAAGGTTCCGTCGGGGTTGCGCCGGGGAGAGATGGCGGCGCCGTAGGGTGCATTCGAACGCGCCGAGCAGGCATCGCCGAAATTGCCGGCCGCTCCGAAGACTTCCTGCTCCTGCAAGAACAGTTCGCCGAGGTTCGGCGCGCGCGTGGCGCGGTTGTAGCCGCCACGCATACGCAACCAGTCGGTGAACTGGACATTGGCGACGGCCTTGTACGTCCAGGTGCTATCGGTATCGGAGTAGTCGGAGTAGCGGCCACCCAGTTCCAGTTCCACCCTCTTCAGGAAGGGCAGATCGGAGACCAGCGGGACCAACAGCTCGCCGTAGATGTCTTTCACCGAGGTTGCTACATCCAGATAGCCCGTGGGATACACGCCGATCACCTGATCCAGGAAGGACGAGGTGGATTGCAGAATGTCTGGAATGAACTGCGATTGGTTCCTGCGGTACTGGAAACCGGCTGCACCGCGCACTTCGCCCGCCCACAGATCAAACAGCCCGCCCTGGAGGTTCAGTTCGAACACGTCCTGCTGGTTCGAGGTGCGGGTCTGCAAGTTGGCGATCACGGCGTTACGGCAGTCATCGCTGGGACGTGCGTCACCAGAGAAGATCATGTCGTAGAAACCGCTGGTGCAATTGACGATGGCGCCGCCGAAGCCCAGGCTGGTGGACGCCGTTCCGGCCGGCACCGTGTTGGGCTGGTTGGACTCCAGCGTGGAGTTGTAGCCGTAGTCAGGCTGCGAAACCAGCACACGCCAACGCGACAGCGAGCTGTTGCCGAAGGCGTTGTTGTACTGGCTCGACGCGCCGTGGGAGTAGTAGAGCTCTGCGGTCCAGTCCTTGATCGGCAGGTCGAAATTCAAGCCGGTCTCAACCTGCCACACCGCCGTGGTGTTCAACGTGGCGCGGGCGTCGAAGCTCTCCACCGGATAGGTTCCAACGATCCAGTCGCCCGCCTGATTGGGGCGGCTGTTCAGCAACGCTGCCGCTTCCACGCTGACAGGATGTTGAGCACCCGGCGCCATGTGCGGAATGAAGGCCGGATTGGCGTAAAGCGGATTGGTGGGATCGGCAATGGCCGCCGCAACCAGCGCCGAATCGTTCCAATCCAGAGTCGGGAGCAGCGGGCTGTCCGTCGTGGGGTTGTAAGCGATGTTGGCTGCCCAGCCGCCGGTGGCGTTGGTGCCGAACAGACGGGTGCGCGTGGTGCTCTGGTTCCAGTTACCGCGTGCGAAGAACTGGATGTTGTCGGTGATGTCGAAGGTGCCTGCGGCATAGATCGAGTAGCGATCCTGAGGGCCGCTGGACATCACGTCCACGTCGTTGTATTTGAGCGTTTCCCTGATCTGGCCGCGCTGCGAGATCGTTCCGTCGTAGCCGTACTGGATGGCGTATTCCACGCCATCGATCACGCCACCGCCCTGACGGAATTTGTCGAGCAGGTTTCCATTGAGTGTGAACAACGAACCGTCTTCGTTGATGCGGAATGCGGCTCCGTTACACAGCAGCGCAGCGTTCAGGTTGAAATTGCAGGGGCTGGTTTGCAGACCCGCACCAGGCCCGCCAGCCGGGTAGACAGGGCGATTGTTGAAGATTCCCAGAATCGTATTCAGGTTGGCGTTGTTCGCGACGGTTGGGCCGTTGGGATTCGGAACCGAGCCGGTGCCGATTTCGTTCCAGCCGAACACGAAGAAGTCGTTCGACCCCACATAAGGATCGCTCCAGGACTTGGTGTAGAACTTGCGATTACGCTCCAACGCGGCTTCGCGATTGTAGTACTCCATAGCCATCGTGACGTTGCCACGATTGTCCGCAAAGTTGGTGCCAAACACCGTGTAGGCTCGCACCTCTTCGCCGTCGCCCACCTCGGTGATGCCGTACTGAATATCGGCTTCGAGGCCTTGGAAGTTCTTCTTCAGAATGAAGTTCGTGACGCCGCCGATGGCGTCGGCGCCGTACACCGCCGATGCACCGCCCGAGATGATTTCCACGCGCTCCACCAGCGACGAAGGAATGCCGTTGGTATCGGTGACCAGCAACGCATTGACCGGGACGGCTCGGTGGCCATCCACCAGCACCAGGTTACGGTTGGCTCCGAAGCCGCGCAACGAGATCGTTGCCACACCCACCGAGTTCACCGGCGTGATCTGCACGTCACCCTGGCTGGTAACCGGCGAGGCCGCCGGGTTGAAGTTCGGCAGTTCGTTCAGATAGGCCTCGACGTTCAGCCCGGCGCGCTCTTCCAGAGCGGCGGACTCCACGCTGATGATCGGGCTGTTGGATTCAAAATCGCGGCGCTGGATGCGAGAACCGGTGACGGTGACCTCGGCCAGACCGTCGTCGCTGCTGGCCGCAGCCGCCGACACTGTTGGTGACCAAGTGGCTAACGCGGCGGTGCCAAGAATGGCGGCAACCGACGCGCCCACGGTCATACGACGAAAACTTTTCTTCATAATTCCCCCTGTTGGTCCGTTTCACTAACGCAACGCATGCCCCATCACCCACGAGTCCATGGTGCGCTGGTGTATGAATACCACAACGCAGGAGGAATCTTCAAATTTCTGTGCGATCAGCGCGCAATTCATGATTTCCGGGCGCAAGAATTGTTGCTTTCGCAACACACCCGACGACTGAGGGGGCCAAACAGCTCACAAAAAAAGCCCCGGCAGTTTCCCGCCGGGGCCTTTCGCATCGAACGATGGATATGAAGCAAGCGCGAAGCTTACATATCCATCCCGCCCATGCCACCACCCGGCGGCATGTGGGCGTGATCGGCCTCATCCTTCGGGGCCTCGGCGACCATCACTTCCGTGGTCAGCAGCAGGCCGGCCACCGAAGCGGCGTTCTGCAGCGCCAGGCGCGTGACCTTCGTCGGGTCGAGGATGCCGGCTTCGAGCATGTCGCCATACTCGCCGGTGGCGGCGTTGTAGCCGAAGGCAGCGCCCCTGCCGGATTTCACGGCATTGAGCACCACGGCGGCGTCTTCGCCCGCGTTCTCCACGATCTGACGCAGCGGCTCTTCGATGGCGCGCGACAGCAGGCGGATGCCCACGGTCTGGTCATCGTTGGCGCCTTGCAGGTCTTTCAGCGCCTTCTGCGCGCGCAGCAGCGCGGTGCCGCCGCCGGGGACCACGCCTTCTTCAACGGCCGCACGGGTGGCGTGCAGCGCGTCTTCGACGCGAGCCTTCTTTTCCTTCATTTCGATCTCGGTGGCAGCGCCGACCTTGATCACCGCCACGCCGCCGGAGAGCTTGGCAACGCGCTCTTGCAGCTTCTCTTTGTCGTAGTCGCTGGTGGCTTCTTCCACCTGCTGACGGATCGACTCGATGCGGCCCTTGATGTCGGAAGCCTTGCCCGCGCCGTCGATGATGGTGGTGTTTTCCTTCTCGATCACGATCTTCTTGGCTTCGCCCAGATCGTTCACCGTGGCCTTCTCCAGCGACAGGCCCACTTCCTCGGAAATCACCGTGCCGCCGGTCAGCACCGCGATGTCTTGCAGCATCGCCTTGCGACGATCACCGAAGCCCGGAGCCTTCACCGCCGCAACCTTGAGGATGCCGCGAATGTTGTTCACCACCAACGTGGCCAGCGCCTCGCCATCCACGTCCTCGGCCACCACCAACAGCGGACGGCCGGACTTGGCCACGCCTTCCAGCAGCGGCAGCATTTCGCGGATGTTCGAGATTTTCTTCTCGGTGAGCAGCACCAGCGGCTTTTCCAGCTCAACGGTCTGGTTCTGCTGATTGTTGATGAAGTAGGCCGACAGATAGCCACGGTCGAACTGCATGCCTTCCACGACATCCAGCTCGTTGTTCAGACCCGAGCCTTCCTCGACGGTGATCACGCCTTCCTTGCCCACCTTCTCCATCGCATCGGCAATGGTCTTGCCGATCGAGGCGTCGGAGTTCGCGGAGATCGTGCCCACCTGCGCAATGGCCTTGGAATCCTTGCAGGGCTTGGACAGCTTCTTCAGTTCCTCGGTGGCCGCAGCCACGGCCTTGTCGATGCCGCGCTTCACGTCCATCGGGTTGCGGCCCGACGACACGGCCTTCAAACCCTCGCGGATGATGGCCTGCGCCAGCACGGTGGCGGTGGTGGTGCCGTCGCCGGCTTCGTCGGAGGTGTTCGACGCCACTTCCTTCACCAACTGCGCGCCCATGTTCTCGAACTTGTCTTTCAGTTCGATTTCCTTGGCCACGGAAACGCCGTCTTTGGTGATCGTCGGCGCACCGAAGCTCTTGTCGAGCACGGCATTGCGGCCCTTGGGACCCAGCGTTGCCTTGACTGCGTTGGCCAGAATGTTGACGCCGCGCACCATCTTCGAGCGCGCATCGTCACCGAATCGTACTTCTTTGGCTGCCATGATTATTTGCCCTCGATAACGGCCATCACGTCTTCTTCACGCATGACCAGCAGTTCATCACCATCGACCTTCACTTCGGTTCCGCCGTACTTGCCGAACAGCACCTTGTCGCCGACCTTCACGTCGAGCGCGCGGACCGAGCCGTTTTCCAGAATCTTGCCCTTGCCCACCGCAACGACCTTGCCCTGAATGGGCTTCTCGGTCGCGGTGTCGGGGATGATGATGCCTCCGGCGGAGGTACGTTCTTCTTCCAGCCGCTTCACGATGATGCGGTCATGGAGAGGGCGAATTTTCATGCTTGCCACTCCTTTTGTGGGTTCCCATGTTGTTTAAGTCCAATGCAGCCAGGGACCGGCCCCCTGGGGAGGGGCGAGTATCGTTAGCACTCTCGGTCACTGGCTGCTAACGGGCGCTAATGATAGCGGCGAAACCTCCCATTTCAAGGCTCGCGGCCGGATAGATTTGGATATGCCGATTTTTCATCTGCCAATTGGCTGCCGGAGGGCTGGGTTTCTGGCTGGCGAGGGCTACAATCCGCCGATGACGTTGAAATCCCTCACCCGCCTGTTGCCTGCGCTGCTGATCGCGAGCCTGGCGCTGACGTTGGCGTTGGCGGCCCCGGCAGCCTGGGCGGCCGACATCGGCACGCTTGCGGGCTTGGGCAGGGATTCGGCCGCCAAGAGCGGCGAGCCGCTGCCGCCCGACGTGGTGTTCACGATCCGCCCGGAGGCCACCGCGCCGGATCGCATCGAGGTGCGCATCGGCGTTCACAAGGACTATTACCTGTATCGCAGCCGCCTGAAATTCGAGGCCCCGGAAGGGCAGCCGGTGAGCCTGGGCACGGCTGCGCTGCCCAAGGGCGAAATCAAGAGCGATGAGTACTTTGGCGAGCAGGAGGTCTATCTCAGCGACTTCATCGCCACGATTCCGGTGGTGCGCGGCAGCCGCGAGGCGTTCACGCTGCCGCTGAAGATCAGTTGGCAGGGATGCTGGGAAGGCGGGCTGTGCTATCTGCCGACGACGAAGACGTTTGATATTGAGATGCCGGCGGCTACGGCGGTGGCGGCGCTGCCGGCGGGGGGTGGCGGCGGCGTGGCGGGCACGGGTGGCGGCTACGTTTCGGAGCAGGATTCGCTGGCGGGGATGATTCGCGGCGGCAATATCTTCGCGATGACCGGGCTGTTCTTCCTCGCCGGCCTCGCGCTGGCGTTCACGCCCTGCGTACTGCCGATGGTGCCGATTGTCGCGGGCATCATTCTGGGCGACGGGAGCACGGCGGCGAACCGCAGCCGTGCGTTTGGATTGTCGCTGGCCTATGTGCTGGGCATGGCGGCCACCTACACCATTGCCGGCGTAGCCTTTGCCGCTGCGGGCCAGCAGGCGCAGACGCTGTTCCAGCAGCCGTGGATCATCGCGCTGTTCGCGGCGCTGTTCGTTGCGATGTCGCTGTCGATGTTCGGGCTGTTCACGGTGCAGATGCCCTCCTTCGTGCAGACGCGGCTCACCGAGTTGAGCAATCGCCAGCAGGGGGGACGCATCGCCGGCGTTGTGGCGATGGGGGCGCTGTCCTCGCTGATCGTCACCACCTGCGTGGGACCGGCGCTGGTGGCCGCGCTGACGGTGATCGGTCAATCCGGGCAGATGGCGCGCGGTGGACTGGCGCTGTTCTCGATGGCTATCGGCATGGGCGTGCCGCTGCTGGTGGTGGGTGCGTCGGCGGGCAAGCTGCTGCCCAAGGCTGGTCCGTGGATGGACACGGTCAAGCAGGTGATGGGCGCGATGATGCTGGGCGTGGCCGTGTGGATGCTCTCGCGCGTCGTGCCCGAGCGCGTGGCCTTTGCGCTGTGGCTGGTGCCGGTGGGCGCGTTGATCGCGGTGCTGGTTTTCTCCTCCGCCCGCTCGCGCGGCGGTCGCATCGTGGCGCGCTTTGCCGCAACGATGGTGGCTGTTTATGCGGTGCTGCTGGGCGTGGGCCTGATCAAAGGCGCCACCGATCCGCTGCGGCCACTGCAAGCCGCCGCGCCGCACGCCTCGCTGCCCTTCGAGCGCATCAAAACGCTGGACGACCTGAACGCGCGCATCGCCGCAGCTTCGGCTGGCGGCAAATCCGTGATGCTCGATTTCTATGCCGACTGGTGCGTGTCGTGCAAGGAGATGGAGAAGTACACCTTCCCGCAAGACCCGGTGCGTGAGGCGTTGTCGAATACGGTGTGGCTGCAAGCCGATGTCACCGCGAACGACGAGGCCGATCAGCAATTGCTCAAGCACTTTGGCATCTTTGGTCCGCCGACGATTGCGTTCTATGGCTCCGATGGTCAGGAGCGGCGCAATTACCGCGTGGTGGGCTTCATGAAGGCCGATGAATTTGGACCGCTGGCGGCGCAGGCTGTGGCCGTGGCGGTGGCATCCACTGTTGAGGCTCGGTAGAGTTAAGCGCATGTCTACGTCCCGACCGTTGAGCACCGGCTTGCTCACTGTAATGGCAATCGTCATCGCCGCTGCGGGTGGATGGTTCGTGCAAAAGCGCATGGCGGCGTCGGGGGCTGGCGAAACGTCCGTCACGGTCGATGCGAGCGCGGCTTCGCAGGCATCGCCGGGCGCTGAGGCTTCAGCCGGAGCCGATCCCAGCGCTGAAACCATCGCCCCCGCCAAGCTCCCTGACACGCTGCCGCAGTTCACACTGACGGACAGCACCGGCAAGCCGCGCACGCTGGGGGATTGGAAAGGCCGCCCGGTGATCGTGAACTACTGGGCTACGTGGTGCGCGCCCTGCGTGCGGGAAATCCCGCTGCTGTCGCAGCTTCGCAAGGAGCGCGCGGCGCAGAACCTGGAGGTCATCGGCATCGCGGTGGACTTTCGCGAAGACGTGCTGAAATTCGCCGCCGAGAAGAATCTGGACTACCCGCTGCTGATCGGCGAGGAAGATGGCCTCGCAGCCGTCAGCGCCGTGGGCATGGAGCCGGCCTTTCCGTTCACGCTGTTCGCCGACGGCAAACAGCGTATCGTGGCGATGAAGGTCGGCGAGTTGCACCGCGACGACGCCGAGTTGATCCTCGACGTGCTGGTGGAAGTGGACGCCGGTCGGCTTGAGTTGCCCGCTGCACGCACGCAGATCGACGAAGGGCTGAAGGCGCTGGCGATCAAGCGGGCCTCCGCCGGGGCGGGGTAGCCCTCCCGCCCCCTCAAAACCGCCCCGGCGGCGATCTTCGGCGAAATTCGCGCAACCATCCCCGAATTTAGCGTTAAAGTACCCCTCCTCGAAGGGGGAGAACGACGACGCGATGGCCCGCCTGCTGCTACTC